>NZ_DAWBAJ010000015.1:0-49870 GCF_052306735.1 Dysosmobacter sp.
TGCTGCAAAAGGCGCAGGTATTGTGGCTGCACCCGTAGGTCACCTGGACGATGAGACTGCGGGCCTCAGAGGGGGGACGGTAGACGCTGCCGTAGTATCTCATACGCCCAGCTTCTCCAGGGCCGCCATGCGCAGGCAGGTGCAGAACACCGCCACGGCCTGCTCCAGTTCCTCAACAGGGGGCAGGGAGGGTGCGATGCGGATATTGGAATCCTGGGGATCCTTGCCGTAGGGGAAGGTGGCGCCGGCGCCGGTCATGGTGACGCCCGCCTCCTTGCACAATGCCAGGGTCCGCTTGGCGGTGCCGGGCATGGCGTTGACGGAGACGAAGTAGCCGCCCTTGGGACGGCGCCAGGAGGCGATCTCCAGGGGGGCGATCTCTCGGTCCAGGGCGTCCACCACGCAGCGGAACTTGGGGCCCAGGATAGTGGCGTGCTTCTTCATCAGCTCCAGGGTGTGGGCCTTGTCCTTGAGATAGAGGACATGGCGCTGCTGGTTGACCTTGTCGAAGCTGATGACCTGGACGGTCAGGAGCTTTTCCATATAAGCCATGTTGGCCTCGGAGCAGGCGAAGCAGGAGATGCCCGCGCCGGGCAGCGTCACCTTGGAGGTGGAGGCGAACTCAAAGACCATGTCGGCGTTGCCGTACTTTTCGCACTCGCTCAAAATGTCCGGGAAGGGCACGTAGTCCCCCTCAAACTCATGGATGCAGTAGGCATTGTCCCACATCAGCAGGAAATCCGGGGCCGCAGGCTTCATGGAGGCGATGCGGCGGATGGTTTCGGCGGAGTAGATGATGCCGTCGGGGTTGGAGTACTTGGGCACGTTCCACATGCCCTTCACCGCCGGATCGGCGATGTAGCGCTCCACCACGTCCATATCCGGCCCCTCATCGGTCATGGGGACGGTGATGAGCTCGAAGCCGAAGGACTCCGTCACCTTGAAGTGGCGGTCATAGCCGGGGGCGGGGCACAGCCACTTCACCACCGGCTCCTTGCACCAGGGGCGCTCGCTGTGCAGCAGGCCGTGGGTATAGGCCTTGGCAATGGTATCGTACATCAGCTGCAAACTGGCGTTGCCGCCGGCAAACACCTGCTCGGGCTTGCAGCCCAGGATGTCCGCAAACAGCTTCCGGGCGGCAGGCAGGCCGCAGAGCTCACCGTAGTTGCGCACGTCCACACCATCGGAAACATAGTCCTCAGGCTTCTGCATCAAGCCGAAAATATCGCTCACCAGATCCAGCTGCTCCTTGCCGGGCTTGCCGCGAGCCATATTCAGCTTCAAACCGCGGGCCTTGAGATCCTCAAACTCCCGCTGGAGGCTCCGATACTCCTCCTGCCGCTCCTGAACGGACATCTGCGCGTATGCTTTCATGGTAAAACCATCCTTTCTCTGGCGGATTTTTTGCTTTCATCAGTATATCGAGTTTTCCCGGAAGTTGCAACCGCTATTTCGCGCCACTCTCCGGGCACGCTTAAATCAGCGGGCCCTCCGCGTGATCCCGGAGGGGAAGCTCGGCGAAGATCTGGGCCTCCAGGGACTCATACTCCCCGGGGCTGCGGGAGCGGCGCATCTTCTTGTCGATGCGCTCTCCGCCCTCAAAGAGATGGATCAGGTAGAACCAGACCTCCTTCATCCGCTGGGCGGCAGTACCCACCTGGCCGTAGAACTCCTGATACTCCCGGTAGAGCTCTGCCGTGAAGCGCTGGAGCTCCTCCCGGGTGGCAGGGGCGCCGCCCCGGATCTTGCGCAGCAGGGCCGGGTCCGCCACCACCGCCCGGCCGATCATCACGGCGTCCACCTGGGGGAATTCCTTTGCAAAGGCCGCACAGTCCTCTACCGTCAGAAGGTCGCCGTTGTAGCACACGGGATTGCGGCTCCCGACAGCGGCCGCCGCGAACACGTCCCGGTGGATGGGGCCCTTGTAGAACTCCTTCTGCACCCGGGGATGGATGGTGAGGGTCTTGATGGGATAGCGGTTGAAGATCTCCAGCAGGCGGGGGAATTCCTCCGCTTCCCGGATGCCCAGCCGGGTTTTGACGGAAACCGGCAGGCGGACAGAGGCAAACACCTCCTCAAAAAAGCGGTCCAGCTCCTCCGGCTTGGCCAGAAATCCCGAGCCCTTTCCCTTGGCAGTGACGGTGCCGGAGGGACAGCCCAGGTTCAGATTCACCTCACCGTAGCCCATCTCCTCCATCACCTGAGCGCCCCAGAGAAAATCCGGAGCCCGGCGGGTCATGATCTGGGGCACCAGGGGCAGCCCCACGTTGTTGGCCGGATCCAGCTCCCGCAGGTCCCGGCGGGTGATGATGTGCTGATCGGTGGGGGAGAAAAAGGGGATAAAGTACCGGTCGGCCCCGCCGAACATCCGATGGTGCACCCGGCGGAATACCGCCCGGGTGATGCCGTCCAGAGGGGCCACGTCGTAGCGCTCGATCATACCAGCGTCTCTTCCCATTCCACCGGACGGAAGCCCACCAGCACGAAGTCCTCTCCCACCAGCAGGGGGCGCTTGACCAGCATCCCGTCAGTGGAAAGCAAGGCGATCTGCTCTGCCTCCGTCATAGTAGGGAGCTTGTCCTTGAGCCCCAGTGCCTTGTACTGCAGGCCACTGGTATTGAAAAATTTCCGCAGGGGCAGTCCGCTGCGCTGCCACCAGGATTGCAGTTCCTCTTCGGTGGGATTCTCCTCCTTGATGTCCCGCAGGGTGAAGGAAATGTTCTGCTCCTCCAGCCAGGCCTTGGCCTTCCGGCAGGTGGTGCACTTGGGATAACAAAGAAACAGCATGGCCGTTTTCTCCTTTACAATGTGTTATGATTTCCGCTTGCCAGTATAACAAACCGGGACCGCTCCATCAAGTCCGAAAACGCCCCGGAAAGCAGCTGCTCTCCGGGGCTTGCGCATTCAATAGGCACTGATCTCCAGGGAATCGTCATCCTGCCCCTTTTCGATGGCCCGGATCTCCACATCATAGCCCAGTTCCGGACTCACCGTCACATGGACCCGGTCCCCTACCCGGCGCCCCAGCAGGGCCTTACCCACCGGAGACTCTTTGCTGATGCGGTTTTTCAGGGCATCCTGGCGCAGCGTGGTGACGATCTGGATGGTCATCTCCTTTTTGATCATCTCATTGAACATGGTCACCTTGTCGAAAAGCCCCACCGTATCATCCCCGGACTCCGGGGCAATGACCTTGGCAGTGCGGATCATCCGCTCCAGATAGCGGATGCGGCTCTCGTTGCGGTTTTTGGCCTGCTTGGCGCACTTATACTCGTAATTCTCGCTGAGGTCGCCGAAGGCCCGAGCAGTCTGCACCTCTTCGATCAGCTGGGGCCGCAGCACCCGCACCCGGTGGTCGATCTCCTCCTGCATCTTCCGGATATCCACCTCAGTCAATTCGTCATACATGAAAAAACGCCTCCGCTGTTGAAATGGCACCCCACACCGGGCGCTTTACTTGCACCATTGTATACGCTTCTACGCCTTTTGTAAACGCCTCCGGCAGCAAAAGCGCCCCGCCGGAAGGCGGGGCGCTGTCCGATTCAATGCATGTGCTGGCGCAGCCGCTCCAGGTTCCCCTCCATCAGGGAAATATAGGTCGCGCCGTTTTCCAGATCCTCCGCCGAGACATTGTGGCAGGTGTGAAACAGGGCTGTGTCCGCCTCCGCCGCCTCGGCGATGCTGTCCGCCACCAGATGGTTGGAAAACTCAATATACCAGACGGTGGAGATTCCCTCCTCCCGCACCTTATCCGTCAAAAAGGCCACGGTGGCAGCAGAGGGCTCCGTCTGGGTGCTGCAGCCAGGGAAGGCCGCGTAGTAGTTGATGCCGTACTCCTCGGCAAAATAACGCAGGGGGAACCGGTCGCCAAAGACCATGGTCTTATCCGTCACGCCGTCAAAGAAAGTACGGAACTCCCCGTCCAGGGTCTCCAGCTGTCCGGCGTACGCCTCCGCGCCGGCAGCGTAGTCCTGAGCATGGGCGGCATCCAGCTCCTCCAGCCGCGCCCCGATGGCACGGGTGATGGCGGCAGCGTTCCTGGGAGAGGTCCACACGTGCTCGTCATAGCCCACTACCGCTCCCAGGTCATGGTCATGATCCTCGTGTTCGGCCTCCATCCCTTCCACGGTCTCCTCTTCCAGCAAGTCCACACAGTCGATCATCCGCATGGCCTTGTCTGAGGCACCCACAGAATCCAGGATCGTATCCACCCAGGCATCGGACTCTCCGCCCAGGTAGATAAACAAGTCGCACTCCTCCACAGAGACGATATCCGCAGGTGTGGGCTCATAGGAGTGGCTCTCCGTTCCCGGAGGCAGCAGCAGTGTCACATCCGCGTGCTCACCCGCCACCGCCCGGGCAAAATCATAGGCCGGGAACACGGTGGTGACAATCCGCAGCGATGCGTTCTCTCCCTCCGTCGGGCTCTGCTCCCCTCCGGTGCCGCAGCCCGCCAGCAGCAGGCAAAGGGACAGGGCAGAGCAGCACAGGGCAATCCATCTTTTCAAGTTGCAAACGCTCCTTTTCAATTTGAGAACTTTTTTCAAATTGAAACTATACCACAGCGTCCTTCAAAAAGCAAGTAAAACCCCCTGTGCCGTTTCATCCAGTTTATAGCAGCCCTGCCCAGCCTGCTCCCAGGCCCAGCACGGCGGAGAGGGCGATGAGTCCGATGGGATGCACCCCCTTGCGGGAGAGCACCATCATCAGTGCAAAAATCGCCACAGAACCCCAGAAAGGAACGGACAACGCCGTCGCCCACGCGATTCCCTGGGGAAACAGGACTTCCTGGCCCACAGAGAGCACGGAAGCACCGATGAGGCCGATGACCGCAGGCCGCAGTCCGTCCATAGCGCCCCGCACCAGGGCACTGTGCTGGAATGCCGCAAAGCACCGGGCCACCAGAAGGATAATCAAAAACGAGGGCATTACCACACCCAATGTGGCGCACACCGCCCCGGGGAATCCCGCCAGCTCCGCCCCCACATAGGTGGAGATGTTCACCGCGAAGGGCCCCGGCGTACTCTCACTGACGGCCACGAAATTCACCAGAGCCTCCGCCGTCATCCAGCCCCGGATCTGCACCTCCTGCTGAATCAGGGGCAGCATGGCATAGCCTCCGCCAATGGTAAAGAGGCCGATGCGGAAGAAGGTTGCAAACAATTCCAGGCAGATCATTGGGCACTCCTCCCTTTTTTCCAATACAGCCGCACCAGACCGGCCGCAGCACAGCCGATCAGGATGTATATGACGCCGATGCCGCTGAATGCCGCCAGCAGCAACGCAAGAGCCATCAGTGTCCAGGCAAAGCCCCCCTTGGGACACTGGCGGTACATGGAGAGCAACGCCTTCACCAACAGTGCCAGCACCCCCGCCCGAATACCCCAAAAGGCGTACTGCACGGCTTTGAGAGCCTGGAACTGCCGCAGGACAAAGGACAGGGCAAAGATGATGGCAAAGGACGGCAGCACCACCCCCAGCGTGGCACAGGCCGCTCCTAGAAAGCCTCCGGTACGGTACCCCACAAAGGTGGCGGTGTTGATGGCAATGGGCCCCGGGGTGGACTCGGCGATGGCCACGATGTTCAAAATATCGCTTTGCTCCATCCAGTGCCGCTTTTCCACCACCTCCCGCTGGATCAGCGGGATCATGGCGTAGCCGCCGCCAAAGGTAAAGGCTCCAATCTTGAAAAACGTCCCAAACAGGCTTCCCGCCCGGCTCAACTGCTCTTTCATCCCCACCGGCCTCCTCCGTGGCTTTTCTTTCTGCATCCAGGATAATCCCGGTGATGACATCCATCAATCCATATGTTAAAATAGAAAACATAATGTTTTACTTATGAAAGAAGGTGCCGTATGACCATTCGTCATCTGGAGATCTTCAGTGCGGTATGCGTCAGGGGCAGTGTGACCCAGGCGGCGGAGGCCCTGAACATGACCCAGCCTGCTGTCAGTCAGGCCATCCGGGAACTGGAGGTATTCTACGGGGTCAAGCTGTTCCAGCGGATGAACCGCCGCCTCTACATCACCGACGCAGGCCGCAGCCTCCAGCAGTACGCCGACACCATCCTCTCCCAGCTGGAGGAGTCGGTGCATGTGCTGCGGGACGCGGAGGCCGGGGGCAGCTGCCGCTTCGGCGTCCATGTGACCTTGGGAGAGACCCGCCTGGCTGCCATCCTCACTACCCTGCGTCGGCAGGTACCGGAGGTCCAGATCCGCTCCTGCGTGTTTAACTCCGCCAGGACGGAGCAGATGATCCTGGAAAACCGGCTGGACTTTGCCGTAACGGACCACGTCACCCTCTCCCCTGCCTGCCTTGCCCAGCACCTGTGCACGGAGGATCTGTGTGCCGTATGCGCCCCTGCCTTCCCGGCGCCGGAATGTCTGACCTTAGCAGAACTGGTAGACCAACCCCTGCTGCTGCGGGAATCCGGCAGCGGCACCCGCACCAGCTTCGACGCCGTAGTGCAGACCGCCAACCTCTCCGTCGAACCTCTTCTGGAGAGCGTCAGCACCCAGGCCCTCACTGCTTGTGCGGAGGCGGGGTTGGGCATCGCCGTTCTCCCCCGCTCCCTGGCAGCCGGATCCCTGGCCCGGGGTTCTTTGCGGGAGATTGACCTGGAAGATGCCCGGTTTTTCCGGCAGTATCATCTGGTTCGCCACCGGCGCAAGTATCTCACCGCCGGGATGCAGCGGGTCATTGCCGTAATCCGGGCAGAGCTGGCCGGTGCGGATTGACAAAGCCCCCCAATTATCCTACTCTGAAATCATATAGAAAGGATGTGGCAGCATGACCAATACAGTTCTGGAAAAATTTCACCGGGGGGAACCCTCTCTGGGAACCTTTACCCAGATGCTCAGTCCCATCGCCGCGGAGATTTTGGGCTATACCGGTCTGGATTTTGTCCTCATCGACATGGAGCACGCCCCTTTGAGCGCCCAATCCGCCGGAGAGCTGATTGCCGCCGCCCGGGGCAGCGGCATCACGCCTCTGGTCCGGGCCCGGGAGATCTCCCGCAGCGCCGTGCTCCAACCCCTGGACGCCGGGGCCATGGGTCTGGTGGTGCCCTGCGTGGAGACGGCGGAACAGGTGCACCAGCTGGTGCAGTGGGCCAAGTTTGCCCCCACCGGAAACCGGGGCTACTGCATGACCCGGGACGACGGCTGGGGCTTTGCCCCCGGCGCTGCCCCCACGTTGGAGACGTATATGGACGAGAGCAATCGGAAGACACTGCTGCTGCCCCAGTGCGAGACTGCCGGGTGCCTTGCCCGCATTGAGGAGATCACCGCCATGGAAGGTGTGGACGGCATTTTCCTGGGGCCCTTTGACCTGTCCATTGCTCTGGGCTGCCCGGGACAGTTTGATACTCCCGTCATGCGGGAGGCCACAGAGCGGGTCGTGAATGCCTGCCGGGAAAATGGAAAGCTTGCCATGGTGTTCTCCGGCTCGCCGGAGGCCACCCGCGGCTACTGGAAGCAGGGCTTCCACAGCGCCGCCATGGGGCTGGACACCCTGGTGTATATCCAAGCCTACCGGGATCTGGTGTCCCGGACGAAATCCGAAGCATAAAAGAGGAGCGGGACATCCCGCTCCTCTTTTTTTACCGCACTCCTGCCGGCCCGTTATTCGCTTTTTTCTCCCGGCTGCACATGGAGGCCGAAGTCCTTTTCCACGCTGGCGGTATCCCGGTGGAGCATAGTCTCCATCACCCGGATATCGCTGTCCACATCCAGGGCGTCCGCCTTGTACAGCTGATCCAGCTGATGCTCAAAGCCCTCCACAATGGCGTCCATGGTGCCCTCGATGCGGCTTTTGGCCTGGCGCAGGTTCTCTCCCTCCACACCGGCATCCTCAAACTGGGCGTAAGAGTCCAGCAGCTTCTGGGTGGTGGGCAGGTAGTAGTTCAGGAAGGTATCGATACGGCTGCGCTTGCTGGGATCCTCCTCCACCGCCTGGAAGATCTTCCGTGCAATCTCCTCCAGCCGGTCGATCTTGGCGGAGAGCACCGGGTCGTCGATATCGTCGTTGGCCCGGCGGATATTCCGCAGGATGTCCGCGTACCAGGCCTCCTCCTGCTCCGGCGCTTCCGTCTTGGCAGCCTCTTCCTGCTTCACCCGCTCTTTCTTCACTTCCTCCGCGCCCTTACGGCTGCAGAAGAGGTATCCCAGTTCCAGATTGAGATAGGCACTCTCACCGAAGTAACCCTGTTCGATCATCTTCTGCAGATCCTTTTCCACCTGGCCGGCAGAATAGCCCAGGGTACGGACGGGCTCCTCCATGGCCATGGCCTCCCGGCCTCCCAGCACCGCCAAATACTTGCTGTAGCGCCGGAGGCTCCGGTCCATGGAGACACCGCCCACCAGCATGGCAATGCCTGCCACCGCCATAGCCAGCGCCGCCAGCAGATCTTCCATATACCAGGTGTCGATCTCCCCCAGCCAGATCATCATATCCAGGGGCTCCCAGCAGGCGATAAGGCCCACCGCCGCCACTACTACACCGGCGATCTTCAGCCAGCGGGCGGTGGAGGTCTTCTCCGAGGGGGACTTTGTGACCTTGCGGGCAGCCCGGCGGGCCTTGCTGGGCTGGGCATTCTCCGAGGCTTCTCCAGAATCCGGCTGATAAGGGATCTGGGTGTTCAATGGCGGCGGCGCCACCCGCTTTTTCTTCTCGTCCTTGCCAAAGAGCTTGAAAAACAGCAAAATCAGCGCAATAGGCCACAGGCCAATGGCAAAAAGGATGACAATGAGCACCCAGCTTCCCGCGTCGCTGTTTTTCTTGTTTCTCTTCGCCGCCACAGCTCACTCCCCCTTTTTCTTCAGCTTGTGCTTGTTGCCCTGTTCATCCATCACATAGGTGTGGTCCAGCTGGCCCTGCAGGTTCCCCAGCACGGAATCGATATATTCCCGGCGCAGGGCGGCCCGCTCCTGTTCCTCCCACTGCGTCAGTCCCTCGGGAGACCGGGCTTTCCGGGAGAGCTCATTGATCCGGTCGATCTGCTTTTGATCCATACGATCCTCCTGTCACACGTATCGCTTGACCACGATGGAGATGCGCCCCTTTTTGGTGACGCCGCCCACCTGGGCCAGCTGAAATTTTCCAAAGCCCCGGGCGGAGACGGTGTCCCCCTCCGAGAGCAGCTTGTCCCCTTTCGTACACTCCCGCCAGTTCACCTGGACACGGCCGCCGGCAATCAGCTCCGCTGCCTTGCCCCGGGCCATGCGGAACCCTGTGGAGGCCACGGCGTCCAGCCGCAGGGAGGAAACCGTGTCCCGCACCTCCTCAAACCGGGCCTGGGGGATGTGCAGTTCTCCAGCCGTGATCTCCGTGACGTGCAGCCGGGCCCGGCCAGCGGAGTCCCAGCTTTGCAGCAGAAACTCCACCACACTCTCCAGCACGATAAGGTCGCAGCTCCCGGGGCTCACCAGAATATCCCCCACCTTCTCCCGGACGATGCCCATGCCCATGAGGCTGCCCAGGATATCCCGGTGGGTGAGGCCGTCCTCCTCCCGGAAGGCCGCCCGCAGGCAGCGCAGGGGGCTCTGGCTCTCCGCGTCCTCCGCCTCCAGCCAATCCGGCAGGAACAGCAAAACGTTTCGCTCCGCCTGCGGATACCCGCCCAGGGAGACGAAGGCGTTTTCTCCAATACCTGCCAAACGCAGGAGGTCCAGCGCCTGAAGCCGCTGCTGGGGGCTGAGAAAGTCGGTGCAGGCGGGGATATTGCGGCTGCGGGCCTGCTCCGCCCGGTCCAGGATCTTGGCCAGCAGCAGCCGGTCCTCCCCCAGGGCGCCGCAGCGGTCCAACAGCTTACTCTTCTCCATGTCCCAGCTCCTGCGTGCGCACCAACTCCGCGTAAGCGCCGTTTTTGTCCATCAGCTCCTGGTGGGAGCCCAGCTCCGCAATGCGGCCGTCCTCGATGACAGCGATGCGGTCGGCGTTGCGCACGGTGGAGAGCCGGTGGGCGATGATGATGGTGGTACGGCCCTTGGCCAGCTTTTCAAAGGTCTGCTGGATCCGGGCCTCGGTGACGGAGTCCAGGGCGGAGGTGGCCTCGTCCAGGATCAGCACCGGGGGATTTTTCAAAAAGATCCGGGCGATGGAGATCCGCTGCTTCTGCCCGCCGGAGAGGAGGGTGCCCCGCTCTCCCACATAGGTGTTAAAGCCCTCGGGCATGGCCACGATGTCGTCATAGATCTCCGCCAGCTTGGCGGCATGAGCCACCTCTTCCTCCGTGGCGCCGGGGCGGCCGTAGCGGATGTTCTCCAGAATGCTGGCAGCAAAGAGGAACACCTCCTGCTGCACCACGCCCACGTTCTGGCGCAGGGATTCCTGGGTCACCTGCCGCACATCCTGTCCGTCAATGCGGATGGCGCCGGAGGTGACGTCATAGAACCGGGGAATCAACTGGCACAAGGTGGACTTTCCGCCGCCGGAGGGCCCCACCAGGGCCACGGTCTCGCCGGGGCGGATGTGGAGGTCCACATCGTGGAGCACCGCCAGATCATCCTGATAGGCAAAGCTCACATGGTCCACGTCCACCTGGCCGGCCACGTTGGCCAGCACCCTGGCATCCGGAGCATCCTTGAGAGCGGGCTCCTCCCGCATCAGCTCCACGAACCGGCCCAGGCCCGCCGTACCGTTGGCAAAGAGCTCGGCAAAGTTGGAGAGTTTCCGGATGGGGTTGACAAAGGTGGTGATATAGAGGCTGAAGGTAATGAGATCCACGGTGTCCATCTGCCCCTGCATGATGAAAAAGCCGCCGGCGGCAATGACCGCCACGGAGAGGATGGTCAAAAAGAACTCCATGGATGCGTTGAACCGGCCCATGGCCTTGTGGAACTGGCGCTTGGAGGTCTTGAAGCTGTTGTTGGAGACATCGAACTTCTCCATCTCCGCCTCCTCATTGGCGAAGGCCTTGGCGGTGCGGATGCCGGAGAGGCCGGACTCGATGTCGGCGTTGATGGTGGCGGTGCGCTGCTTCACCCGGCGGGATGCCTCGCTCATGGAGCGGCGGCAGCGCCAGACCACCAGGAAGAAAACGGGCAGAATCAGCGCGATCACCAGCGCCAGACGCCACTGGATGGTGAACATGACCGCCAAGGCACCCACGATGGTGACGCCGGAGATGAAGATGTCCTCCGGACCGTGGTGCGCCAACTCTGTGATATCGAAGAGGTCTGCGGTGAGGCGGCTCATCAGCTGGCCCGTGCGGTTGCGGTCATAATAGTCAAAGCTCAGCTCCTGCATGTGGCGGAACAGGTCCCGGCGGATATCCGCCTCCACCAGGATGCCGAAGGTATGGCCCCAGTAGCAGATCACGTAAGTCAGCAGCGCCCGCAGGGCAAAGGCGCAGAATACCACCGCCATGACGGCGAAAAAGGTGGCGTAGGCACTCTGGGGCAGCAGCTCATACATGCACCAGCGGGACACATAGGGAAACGCCAGATCGATCAGGGCGATCAGCAGGGCGCAGAACATATCCAGCAGGAAAAGCCGCCGGTGAGGCATGAAATAGGACAGGAAGATCCGGAAATGGGAGCGTTCCTGGAACTCTTGGGTGGTCATGACTGTCTCCTTGTTTTTCGGTATTGGTTTGCCGTTTTATCATAGCATACTTCCGCCCCCGGCGCAACAAATCTCCCCGGATGCCGTAACATCCGGGGAGATTGCACACATCTTTACGAGTTGGCCAGATAGTCGCCCTTCATGTATCCGGTGGTATCGGCACCGCCGCTGCCTGCGAAGGTGATCTGATACCAGCCGTCTCCGGCGCTTTTCACGATCTGGACGCTGGCTCCGTTGGAAACGGTGGCCAGGGCCTCATAGCTGGTGCCGGGGCCGGAGCGCACGAACACGCCGTTGCCGCCGTTGACCACCACCGCGGCGCCGGCTTTCAAGGCGCCGCCCGTGGAAGAGCCGGTGGAAGTGCCGGCAGACGTGGAGGTACCGGTGGAGCCGCCCTTGACGATCACCACGCAGGTGCCCTTGGCGGAACCGTCCGTCAGGGTGATGGTGGCCCGGCCCGCCGCCACGGCGGATACCTTGCCGTCGGAGGAGACGGTGGCCACCTTTTCATCGCTGCTGCTCCAGGTATACTTGCCGTTGCCGCCGGAGGCCGTCAGCGGAATGGGGGCGTCGCCCACGGACATGGTAAACTCCGTCTTGGGGGTACCCAGATAGGACATGGTCAGCGTCTCCGGGAGGCTGTCCACATCCGAGGGCGTAGTGGTAGTCTCCTGGTCTGTATCTTCCTCACCGGTCTGGGAATCCGTCTGGCCGGAGGGATCCTCATCGTCGGGCATCACGCCCTCTGTCTCCCCTTCATCTGTGATATCCGGCTCCACAGGGGTGATCTCCTCCGTCTGCTGGGAGGTATCCCCCTCCCCGGCAAGCTTGTCCTGGATCTTGTCGCCAAAGAGCAGATAGACCAGCAAAACAGCCATAATGATAATCAGCACTACCAGAATGGGGCTGAGCAGATTGGGCTGCTGTCCTCGGGACGCGGCCCGCTTACCGGCCCGGTGGCCGCCCCGCTGGATCCGGCCGCCGCTTTGCAGAGCCTCTTCCTCCTCACAGAATGGACACTTTTTATAAGTCTCCGAATATTTCTCCCCACAGATGGGGCAGCGTTTCATAGCCAAAGGGATTCCTCCTCCCGGATGTCAACAATTTTACAATTTACATAATATCGGCTTTTTCCCGCCCCGTCAAGTCCGCATGTCGATTTTCCGGGAAAAACCGCAGCTTGAAAAAACGAATGCGCCGGACACATGGTGTCCGGCGCACAGGGGCTTGTTAGACTCCGCCAAAGTGGAATACCACACCCACCACTGCGGAAATGATGATGAAAATAATGGGATGCAGATTCTTGGTGGGCTTGACCCAGTTGGTCAGCACCAGAATCACCGCCGCCAGGGCCAGAGCCGGCCAGTTGAGGATATCCGCCAGGCCCATGCCGCTCTCCAGCGCGAAATGGTTGATGATCCCGTCACCGGAACCCAGGGATTCAATGTGGGTCAGCACTTCCAGAATGATGGTGACGCCTGCGGCGCCGATGAGCCCGGTGGAAGCCGGACGCAGGCCGTAGAACCCATTGTTGACGTAGCGGTTCTCCCGGAAGCTCTTGAGCAGGGCCGCCACAATCAGGATCACGATGATGGAGGGTGTCACTTCACCGATGGTGGCGATCACCGCCCCGGGGACACCCCCGATGGTGAAGCCCACGTAAGTGGCCATGTTGATGCCGATGGGGCCGGGAGTGGACTCCGACACCGCCAGCATGTTCATAAGATCCGCGTAAGTATACCAGCCGGTGGACTCCCCGATGTCCTGCAAAAAGGGCAGGGTGGCCATACCGCCGCCTACGGCAAAGAGGCCTGTCTTGAAAAATTCCCAATACAGCCGAATGAAAATCATGCCCGTTTGGCCTCCAATCCCTTGAGAATGATCCCCAGCAGCGCCGAGCACAGCACGAACCACACCGGGGAGATATCCAGAAATACACTGCCCAGCAGCACCACTACAAAGATCACCGCCGTGCGCTTATCCACCACGGATTTTTTCATCAGACGCACTGTGGCGTTGAAGATCAGCACGCACACGCAGGCCCGGATGCCGGCAAAGGCATTCTGCACCCACGCAAGATCCGCAAAGTTGGTGATGAGGCCCGCCAGGATGGAGATGATCACCAGGGAGGGAAATACCATGCCCAGCGTGGCAAAGATACCGCCGGAGAGGCCCTTGAGCTTCTGACCCACAAAGGTGGCGGTATTGACCGCGATGATGCCGGGAGTGCACTGGCCGATGGCGTAGTAGTCCACCAGTTCCTCCTCCGTGGCCCAGTGCTTGTTCTCCACCACTTCCCGCTGCAAAATGGGAAGCATGGCTGCGCCGCCGCCGAAGGTCACCACACCGATCTTGGCGAATGTCAAAAACAACTGCAGGTAAATATTCATAGCATCCTCCCCCGCGCCTCACCGCGCAGCAAATAGCGGCAGCCCCCTTTCAGAGGCTGCCTGGCCAAAGTCTCCTTGCGGACTTTGGTTTCACACATATCCGTACAATCCCCGGACAGAGACCTCCCCGGAGCGGATGGTCTTCCGGTTTCCGGTGCCGTCTTCCACCACCAGACCGAACTCGTCATCGATCCCCACGGCGGTGGCGGTCTCCTCTCCGGCAGGCCCCTGCAGCCGGACAGTTCTTCCCAGATTCACGCAGTCCCGGCGATAGACCTCCAGGTATGCCTGAAGATCGCCTGTCCGCAGGGCCTTATACAGCCGATCCAGAGCCCGGATCTCCGCCGCCGCCAGCGCCGGCCGGGACACGGCCGTTCCCAGCTCCTGACGCAGCGATGTAGCCACCTGCCGCAGCTCCGGCGGAAAATCCTTCTCTCCCTGCCCCACGTTAAGGCCGATGCCCACCACCAGATACTGCATCCGGCCGGTCTCCGCCTCCAGGGAAAGCTCCGTCAGGATGCCGGAGAGCTTCTTGCCGTTGAGGACCGGGTCGTTGGGCCATTTGAGCATGGGACGCACGCCGCATACTTCCTCCACGGCTTCGCACACCGCCACACCGGCCAACGCTGTCACAGGCATCAGCCGCTCCGGCGGCAACTCCGGGCGCAGCAGGGCGGTCAGGTAAATACCTTGTCCGGCAGGCGATTCAAAGCGGCGCTCCATGCGCCCACGGCCAGCCGTCTGGCAGTCAGCCACAACCACGGTGCCGTCCGCCGCCCCTGCCATAGCCAGCTGCTTGGCGTAGGTGTTGGTGGAATCCACCTGATCCAGGCAGTACAGGGTTCCGCCCACCACTTCCGTCTTTCCCAGCAGGCCCCGGATCTCGGCTTCCGTCAGGGCGTCCGGCGTCCCTGCCAGGCGGTAACCCAGCCCGGTCCGGGCCTCAATGGTGTAACCATCCCGCCGGAGGGCTTCCACCGCCTTCCAAACCGCGGCCCGGCTGAGGCCCAAGCGGCGGCTGAGCTCCTCTCCGGAGGAAAAACTCCCCTGTTGGCTACGCAAAAAATCCAAAACAGCTTGACGGCTCATGGCAGTCCCCCCTGACGCATACCGAATTAGTTTAACACGATCTTTACCTTTTGTAAACCCGACTGTCCCATCCCGCCGGCAGCTTTCCCCAAAAAGCGGATCCATGGAGATTCCATGGATCCGCTTGTGGGTCTGCTGGTTCAAATGCGCTTGTTGGCATGGAGGGTCTTGATGACCAGCAGAGTGCCGATCATCAGCACAATAGAGATAGGCAGGGCAATGAATGCGTTGGGGATAAAGCCTGCCACGATGTAGCTGACACAGCTCACCACCGCTGCGGTGATGGCATAGGGCAGCTGGGTGGACACGTGGTTGACGTGGTCGCACTGGGCACCGGCGGAGGCCATGATGGTGGTGTCGGAGATGGGAGAGCAGTGGTCGCCGCACACGGCGCCGGCCATGCAGGCGGAGATACACACAATGGCAAGCGGGTTATCCATGGGGAAGACATTCTGCACAATGGGGATCAGGATGCCGAAGGTACCCCAGGAGGTGCCGGTGGCAAAGGCCAGCAGGCAGCCCACCACAAACACGATGGCCGGCAGGAACATCTGCATGCCGTCAGCGGAGCTGCGGACGAAATCCCGGACAAAATACTTGGCGCCCAGAGAGTCGGTCATGGCCTTCAGGCTCCAGGCAAAGGTCAGGATCATAATGGCGGGAACCATGGCCTTGAAGCCCTCGGGGATGCAGTTCATCATATCCCGGAAGGACATGGACTTACGGATGAGATAGTAGATAAAGGCCACCACCAGGGCAAAGGCGGAGCCCAGCATCAAGCCCACAGAGGCGTCAGAGCTGGAGAAGGCATCCACAAAGCTGGCGCCGGAGAAGAATCCGCCGGAGTAGATCATGCCGATGACGCAGAAAATCACCAGCACCACGATGGGCACCACCAGATCCATCACCCGGCCCTTGTCCTCCACCACCTCGTCATCCATCATGGCGTAGGGGTTGGAGCCGGAGAAGAGGTCGCCGTTTTCCACGGCGTTCTCCTCAAACTTGCCCATGAGGCCGAATTCCGTTTTCATGAGCACCATGCCCACCATCATCACCACCGTCAAGATGGCGTAGAAATTGAAGGGAATGGCCCGGATGAAGAGGTTTAGGCCCTGGCCGTCCTCAGCAAAGCCCGCCACAGCAGCAGCCCAGGAGGAGATGGGGGCGATGATGCAGATGGGGGCGGCGGTGGCGT
Organism: Dysosmobacter sp.; assembly: GCF_052306735.1. Classification (NCBI taxonomy): domain Bacteria; kingdom Bacillati; phylum Bacillota; class Clostridia; order Eubacteriales; family Oscillospiraceae; genus Dysosmobacter; species Dysosmobacter sp. The sequence goes on from NZ_DAWBAJ010000015.1 coordinate 16,240, forward strand.
CGATGATGTAGGCAAGCTTTGCCCGGGAAACCTTGTACTTGTCGGTAACAGGCCGCATGACACTGCCTACCGTCAGACAGTTGAAATAGTCGTCGATGAAGATCAGGCAGCCCAGGACGATGGTGGCCAGCTGGGCTCCCACCCGGGACTTGATGTGTCCCTGGGCCCAACGCCCGAAGGCCGCGGAGCCGCCCGCCTTGTTCATCAGGCACACCATGGCGCCCAGGATCACCAAAAACACCAGGATACCCACATTATAGCTGTCGGACAGCACGGAGACGATACCGCTCTCGAATACATGGAGGACTGTCCCCTCAAAGGAGAAGTTGGAATACAGCAGTCCGCCCACCACAATGCCGATGAACAGCGAGGAGTATACCTCCTTGGTGATCAGGGCCAGGGCAATGGCGATCACCGGAGGCAGCAGGCTCAGGGCCGTGTTGAAAAAATGGCTGGGAGACTCCACATAGCCGGTACCCCCGCAGGTGGCGCAGACATTGCTGCCGCCGCAGGCGGCGCACTCCGGATCCAGGCCGTAGCACTCCATACAGGCGGTGCTGCCGCCGCAGTCGGGACATTCAATCATCTTGGTGCCGGCTTCCTCTGTAGGATCTCCGGCGGCGAAGGCGGTCACGGACATGGCCGTGGCCAGCAGAACCACCAGTGCCAGCAGAGGCAGCAAGCGGCGCAGGTTCTTTCTCATGATACTCTCTCCTCACGCAAAAAAATAAAGCCATGATATCCATCATGACTTCATACAGGCACCGGGGAAAGCTCCATGGGTCATGACAGCGCTCCACCTTGGGGGTGACAGTCCGCCGGATGTTCTCCGACGGCCCGGCTCTTCCCCGCCAGGCAGCGGAGCAGCGCCTCGGCGGTCTCCCCTTTCCCGTCTCCCCCGGTGTCCTGCCGTCGGAGAGGGGTACTCTTGAAGCCCGCGCCTCTATCATGGGTCTAGTTGCCTGTTCATTATATAAGATATCCCCAAAAAGTCAACCATTTTCCCGCATTTTTTGTGTTTTTTGCGATGTGGGAAACGAGCAAGCGCCCGCCCCGGAGCCCCGGGACGGGCGCAGCAGCTGTAAACTTGTCCGCTTAATACCGGCCCAGAGAGGCAGCGGTATCGGAGTTTGCGGTCTTACCGAAGTGGAAGTCGTTGCCGGGCAGAATGGCGTTGAGGGCAATACCGGCAATGGCGGCGATGGCCAGGGAGGTGAGGGTAATGGAGACCTCGCCGATGTGGAAGGTCAATCCGCCGGTGAAGCCCAGGCCGCACACCAGGATGACGGCGGCAATGATGAGGTTGCGGGAATTGGTGAAGTCCACCTGGTTCTCCACCACATTCCGCACACCGATGGCGGAGATCATGCCATAGAGGATAAAGCTGACACCGCCGATGATGGCAGAGGGGATGGAGCTGACAAACGCGGCAAACATGGGGCTGAAGGAGAGGACGATGGCATAGATGGCAGCCAGCCGGATCACCCGGGGATCATGGACCCGGGAGAGCACCAGCACGCCGGTGTTCTCGCCGTAGGTAGTATTGGCGGGAGCGCCGAAGAGGCCCGCCAGAGCCGTGGCGATGCCGTCGCCCACCAGGGTGCGGTGGAGGCCGGGATCCTCGATGAAGTTCTCGCCCACGGTGGCAGAGATGGCGGACATATCACCGATGTGCTCCATCATGGAGGCGATGGCGATGGGAGCCATCACCAAAATGGCGGAGACGTCGAACTTGGCGATACTGCCGGAGAAATTGGTGATAAAGGGCTGGAAACCGATGATGCTGGTACCGGCCAGGCTGGAGAAATCCACCTTACCGGCCACAAGCGCCACAATATAGGAGCCCACCACACCCAGCAGGATGGGGATGATCTTGATCATGCCCTTGCCCCAGATGTTGGCCACGATGATGATGGCCATGGCCACCAGGGCCAGCCACCAGCAGGTGGAGGCGTTGGACACGGCGGAAGGAGCCAGGTTCAGTCCAATGAGGATGATGATGGGGCCGGTGACCACCGGGGGCAGGAAGCGCATCACCTTATGGACACCCACCGCCTTGATGATGATAGCCAGCACCACATACAAAAGGCCAGCCACCACGATGCCGCCGCAGGTGTACTGCAGCTTTACCGCCGGATCCATCCCGGCGTAGATGCCGCTGTCCATAGCCGCCATGGCCTGGAAGCCGCCCAGGAAAGCGAAGGAGGAGCCCAGGAAGGCAGGCACCTTCATCCGGGTGCACACATGGAAGAACAGCGTGCCGAAGCCGGCGAAAAACAGCGTGGACTGGATGGACAGGGGCAGGCCGTAGCCCTGTACCAGGATGGGCACCAGCACTGTGGCGCCGAACATGGCGAACATGTGCTGCAATCCCAGAATCAGCATCTTGGGCGTACCCAGGGTTCGAGCGTCCCGGATGGGCGCCTGGGCATTTTTGCTCTGATTTTCGTTCATGAAAATCTCCTTTCTTTTTTGACACACACCGCCCCCAGCGGGGCAAAAAAAATACCGGCACCAATGCCGGTCAAAGAGAAAAAAGAAGCTGGGAAAAGGACGCCGTACCGAACTGATGCAACATATCTGTCCCCTCCCATGCTATTTTGCCCTATTATACAAAATGGTATGCTCTTTGACAAGGCCGGATTTCCATGAGGAGCATCCAAAAAGAAACTCGAAAATTGTAAAAAATGACGGGATTCCTCCCGTCATTTTAAAAATTTTTCCAGTTTGGTCTCTCCATAGACCGGGATGCCGCATCGAGCCAGCAGCTCAGCTGTGACCCCATCACCAGGGTGCATCCTCCCAGAAAAAGTACCATCATAAATACTGCCACAACCGCAGGAGGGGCTGCGCTCTTTCAGAATCGCAGCTTCACATCCCATAAGGTGGCAAAGGCGCAAGGCCTCCTCCGCTCCCCGGCGGTACTGTTCCGTCACATCCTGTCCTTCTCGGGTGACCACCCGGTCTCCCCGCCGCTCCGCAGGCGGCCGGGGGGTAGACAATCCCCCCAACTGCTCCGGACATACCGGAATCAAAGTATGGTGCCGGGCCAACACGCCCGCCAGAGGGTGGGGTTTGGATGCCCCATCGTAGCGGCAGCGGCACCCCAAAAGGCAGGCTGAGATCAAAATCCGCACGCTCTTACCTCCCCAGCATGGCCTGGTGTTCACGCATCAGCTCACTGTAAAGCCGCACAGCGTCCCAGTTGCGGTTGTGGGCTGTCAGCACCGCCTTCAGGCACTCTGTTCCCACACCGGCCAGCCGCAGCGCTGAGAGCAGCGTATCCATCTGATCCTCTACGCCGCAAAGAACCATCATCCGCCCGCCCAGAGCACCGCCGGCATAGGGCGGCTGACCGCCGCTTCGCTCCGTATCCAGCCCCGCCAGAATTCCCAGGGGCGTATTGTAATCCCGGCGTCCCACCGGCACCACCGCCGCGCCGCAGGACTCGGCAGCAGTTTCAACCCGCAAAATGGATGGCAGATTCTCAAATCCAAACAACAATAATTTCGCAGCCATCACATTTCCTCCTCTTCCGGTATTTCCCGCCGCTCACACGATCCGTTTGCCGTCCAGCACTGCCAGCACCAGCTTCTCCCCCTCATATTGCAGCTTCAGGGAGAAAAAAGGCGCATCCGTGTCCAGCAGATGCAAAAAGATCTTGTCTCCCTCCCACAGGGGAAGGGACAGCAGCTCCGCCTTTTTGATCCAGGCCAGCTCCCCCTCATCGCACGCAATGGGGGTGCCGGTCCAGCCGGTGGCGGTAAACAGGTGCATGTACTCCGTGGGCCACTGGTCAGAAATAAACGTCACCAGTCCCCGGTATCGGTAATCTGTCAGGGTGAGGCCGGTCTCCTCCCGGGTCTCCCGCAGCAAACAGTCTTCCGGGCTCTCCTTGTCCAGAAACTTTCCTCCCACACCAATCCATTTGTCGTGGTTGAGATCGTTTTTCTTCTTGACCCGGTGGAGCATCAGGTACTCGTCTCCCCGCTCCAGATAACAAAGGGTCGTGTTGATCATGGATGCCTCCTCTTTCCTGGGAACCGAGAATCCACCTCCGGCGCCCATGTGTCACAAACTCTTTTTGCTATTATAATCAAAAATGCTTCAAAAGGAAACCTCTTTTTTTGAAAGTGTTGTGATTTTTCCACAAACAAGCAGCCCATGGAAGCAATTTCCACGGGCTGCTTGGGTTTTTGGCAGTTAAAGGAAACTTATTTCCCGAAATTACGGATGGCCTTGAGGATCTGGATCACCACCATGCTGCCGAAGGCCAGGCCCACGATGGCGCCTACCAGAGCCGCGGACAGCTCCGCCACCTGGAAGAGGGGCTCCAGAGGCGGCACCAGCAGCACCGCGCCCAGCAGCGCCGCGCCGATGACAAAGGCGCCCAGCAGATACTTGTTGTCCCAGAAGCGCCGCTTGAAGATCACAGGCACGGCAGCCTTGCAGTTGAAGCCGTGGAACAAACGGCTCAGGCACAGCGTGGCAAAGGCCATGGTGCTGCCCACGGCGGCACCGCCATGGGAGAGGCCGATGTGGAAAGCGGCAATGGTGGCTGCAGCGATCACCAGGCCCTCCACCACCACGTTGGTGAGGAACTCCCGGGTGAGGATCCCCTCCGTCCGGGGCCGGGGCTTCTGGTGCATCACCTCATCGGAGTGGGGCTCCAAACCCAGCGCGATGGCAGGCAGGGAATCCGTCAGCAGGTTGATGAAGAGCAGATGCACCGCAGCAAAGGGCACCGGCAGTCCCAGCAAGGAGGCGTAGAGCACCGTCAAAATCCCGGCGGCGTTGCCGGAGAGCAGGAACTGGATGGCCTTTTTGATGTTGGCATACACGTTCCGGCCGTTCTTCACCGCCTTGACGATGGTGGCAAAGTTGTCGTCCGCCAGCACCATACCGGCGGCGTCCTTGGCCACCTCGGTGCCGGTAATACCCATAGCCACGCCGATGTCCGCCTGCTTGAGGGCGGGGGCGTCATTGACGCCGTCGCCGGTCATGGCCACCAGGTTCCCCAGATCCTGCCAGGCCCGGACGATGCGGATCTTATGCTCCGGGGACACCCGGGCATAGACGCTGACCTTGGGAACAAACGCCCGCAGCTCCTCATCGCTCATGGACTCGATGACGGAGCCCTCCACCGCCTCGGTGCCGGGGGTCAGAATCCCGATCTCCTTGGCGATGGCAGCGGCGGTGACCTTGTGGTCGCCGGTGATCATGATGGGACGGATGCCGGCGGCAATACACTCCGCCACAGCCGCCTTGGACTCCTCCCGGGGCGGGTCCATCATGGCGATGAGGCCCAGGAAGTCCAGATTGTTCTCGTCCTCCAGACTGACGGCCACGCTGTCCACCTTACGGCAGGCAAAGGCCAGGACCCGCAATCCCTCGCTGGAAAACTGCTCATTGGCGGCCTCGATCTCCGTCCGCTCCGCAGGAGAGATCACCGCCCGGTCCAGCAGCACGTCCACAGCGCCTTTGGTAACCATGGTATAGCCGCCGGCGAACTCATGGACGGTGCTCATGAGCTTGCGGTCGGAGTCAAAGGGGATCTCCGTCAGGCGGGGGAACTTCCGGCGGGTATCTTCCTCGTCAAAGCCGAATTTCTCACCCAGGCGCACCAGGGCGGTCTCCGTGGGATCACCCACCTCACCGGATTCGTTGACGGTAGCGTCACTGCACAGCAGGGCTGTACGCAGCAGGGGCTCCTGGACGGGATCGCTGAAATCCGCATCCTCCACGGAGATGATCTTTCCGCCGGCGTAGAGCTTCTTGACGGTCATCTTGTTCTGGGTCAGAGTACCCGTCTTATCAGAGCAGATCACAGACACGCTGCCCAGGCCCTCCACTGCCTGGAGCTTGCGGATGATGGCGTTCTCCCGGGCCATTTTCTGGGTGCCGAAGGAGAGCACGATGGTGACGATGGAACTGAGCGCCTCGGGAATGGCGGCCACGGCCAGGGCCACGGCGAAGAGGAAGGCGTTCATCACGTTCTCGCCCCGCAAAAAGACGCTGACGCAAAACAGCAGGGCGCAGATCACCAGGATGCCGATGGAGAGTTTGCGGCCAAACTGGTCCAGGCTCACCTGCAGGGGGGTCTTCTTCTCCTGGGTATTCTTCAGGAGCGTGGCGATCTTGCCCATCTCCGTATCCATGCCGATGGCCGTCACCAGGAACTTGGCCCGGCCGTAGGTGACGAAGCTGCCGGAGAAGACCATGTTCTTCCGGTCGCCCAGGGGCGCGTCTCCGGGGATCTCGTCCAGCTCCTTTTCCACCGGCAGGCTCTCGCCGGTGAGGGCGCTCTCCGCGGTCTTCAGGCTGGCGCACTCCAGCAGCCGGCCGTCGGCGCAGACGGAGTCGCCGGCCTCCAGCACCACCACGTCGCCCACGGTGACCTCCCGGCCGGGGATCTGGATGGTCTTGCCGTCCCGGATCACCTTGGCGGTGGGCGCCGCCATCTGTTTGAGGCTGTCCAGGGATGCGGCGGCCTTCTTGGTCTGCACCGTGCCCAGGATGGCGTTCATGGTGATGACCGCCAGAATGACGATGGTGCTCTCCACGTCTCCCAGCAATGCGGAAACCACCGCCGCCAGGATCAGGATGATCACCAGGAAATCTGCAAACTGCTCCAGGAAGATCCGCAGGGTGCTCTTTTGATCCTCCGAGCGCAGCTCATTGGGGCCGTACTGCTTCTGACGGCGCTCCGCCTCCTGGGCCGACAGGCCCTCCTCAGAGCAGTCCAGATCCCGGAACAGCTCCATCCGGCTTTTTTGCCAAATCGCTTTTTCTTGTTTCATGATAACTCTCCCTTTCCGGCAGACGCAAAAAGCGAGACTTTCGCGCCAATGCCGCTGCATTGATGCAAAAGTCTCGCCGTTTCAACCCTAAGCGGGGCAGATGCCCGTACTGACGCCGTGGGTACACAAAACTGTGCCAGCTACTCCCTTTTTACATTGGGGCACTATACACCATTTTCCCCCAGAAGTCAAGGCTTATCATAGGGTTTTAAATTTTTTTCTTTCCGGCAGGCTGGTGATAGAAGAAATTCCCCACCACCATGAATACCACATAGACGATCAGATAGTAGCACACCGTCATTCCATAGCCCGCAAAAGCGGCGTATACCATAAAAGCACAGCCGCAAAGGCCCAGGCACGGCATGACAAACCGCTTGAAAACGGGCAGATCCCGCTCCTTGCGCATCAGCTGGATGAACATGGGCACGTACATGCCGTAGAGGGTGATGATGGGCAGCTCCGAGGAGTCGAAGCAGAAGGGCCCGAACCAGCCGCCCCCCAGATTGGCCCCGTAGAAATACAGCAGCCAGAAGGCGGACAGACCCAGGCTGGCCACCGCAGAGTTGGTGGACATGTTGGTGACGGGATCCACCCGGCTGAACATCGCCGGGCAGGGGCCCTCGTTCCGGACTGCCAGGGCGTAGAATCCCCGGCTGCACGAGAGCGTCAGGCCATTGAGCGTCCCCAGGCAGGAGATCACGATCAGTACGAACACCACGGTACCCGCCGCCTGGCCGAACACCCGCTGGAACGCCATCTTGGCGGCGGCCTCGCCGCTGGCCATCAGTTCTTCCGTGGTGACGGCACCGTTGAGGCCGATATAGTACAAAATATACGTTCCCACCACGATGAAGGATCCGATCACCAGAGCCCGGGGCAGATTCTTCTTGGCATCCTTCAGCTCGGCGTTGATGGTAGTGGCCAGAATCCAGCCCTCATAGGCAAAGGCCACTGCCACGGTGGAGGCCATGAGGCCCTCCCCTGTTGAAATGGTAGCGGTGGTCATGGTGGCAATGTTCTCCGCCATACGTCCGTTGCCGATGCCTACGATGGTTCCCACCACCGCCATCAGTGCCAGGGGCACCATCTTAATAAAGGTAGTGGACACCTGAAACTTGCCGGAGAGCCGGGGAGCCAGAGCGTTGAGCATGTGGACAGCGCACAGGAGAAAGCCCGCTATGGTCATGCAGGCACCGCCGGTGATGTCCCACCCCAGCAGCACGCAGAAATACCGGGCGGAGATCCAGGAGAGCACGGACACCAGGGCCGGTGTATAGAGGGTGGCCATGAACCAGCCCACGTTGTAGGCGTATCGGCGGCCCACCGTGGCCTCCGCGTAGTCCACCAGGCCGTTGACCTTTTCATACCGGGTGGCCATAATCGCAAAGACATAAGAGCAGATGATCATGATGGCGCCCACAATGGCCCAGGCCAAAATGCCCAGAGGCATATTGCCCCCGGTCTTGTTGAGAACCGTTTCCGCCTTGAAAAATACGCCGGAGCCGATGACGATGCCTACCACCATACACACGGCGGTCACAAGGCCGTATTTCTTTTCCAGTTGGTTTTCCATGTTCTTCTCCCCGGACCCGCAGGTCCTGTTTTTTGTATTTAAAGCCGCATTCCTTTAAACCGGTACAGTCTCCAGGGCAGCGTGAGCATCATACCATACCTTTGTGCAAATTGCAATCTATTTCCCCAAATTGCGCCATTCTATACATGCAAAGAGACGGACAGCCAGCTGTCCGTCTCCTGAGATTTGCAGTTATTCTCCCATCACCTGGAATACGATATCCCGCACCCGGTCCCGGGTATCGCACTCCACCAACGTCAGATTCTGCCAGGGGCCCACGGTGATCCGCCCGTTTACAAAGGGCACCGTGATAAAGGGGGAGAGCAGCGCCGCCTTGATGTGGGAAGATCCGTTATCATCGTGCCAGGTCTCGTGGTGCCAATAGGGCACCACATGCCCCTGCTCATCCAAATAGGGGGAGAACACATCCAGCGCCGCTTTGAGGTCGTGGTTCACCATGCCGGGCTCAAACTCCAGCGTCGTCAGGCCCGCCACGCCGCCGGTGGTGAAACCGGTGACGGTTCCTGCGGAGATGCCGCATGTTTTGCAGGCCTCTGTCACCGCCCGCTGGAAATCCTCTGTCACGTCGATCATGCCCATGTGGGCCTTGGTGTGATACGTCTTGGTCTGGGTGTAAACCGCCATATCCGATCCCTCCTTGCTTTTTCCGCATTGTAACACACTTTGTCCCGTGATACAATATGGGCAAATCACCGGGAGGCGCACCGCCTCCTGACAGAGGAAGTGAGCCCATGTCCCCCGGCATCATCACCGTAGATCTCCACGGGAAAACCACCTATCAGGCCCGGATCACCGTGGATGCCTTGCTGCGCCGGGCGGGGAGCAGTACCTACCGGCTGCGTCTGATCCACGGCTGCCATGCCGGGACAGCCCTGCGGGACTTTCTGGAACGGACTTATGCCCGCCACCCCCGGGTGAAACGACGGATCCTCTCCCCTGACGGCGGCACCACCGAACTGGTGCTGCGGGAATATGTTTAAGAAGGAGGCTCTCCTATGCGCGTTGCACTCATTCAAATGCCTGTTACACCGGACAAACAGGAAAACATCTCCTGCGCCTGCCGCGCCATCCGAAAGGCAGCATGCAACGGCGCCGATGTTGCTGTGCTGCCGGAGATGTTCTGCTGCCCCTATGAGAACAGCTGCTTTCGCGCCTACGGCGAGGAGGCGGGCGGCCCCGCTCAGCAGGCCCTCTCCGCCCTGGCAGGGGAACTGGGGCTCTACATTGTGGGCGGCTCCATCCCGGAGCTGGAAGGGGACAAGGTCTACAATACCAGCTATGTCTACGGCCGGAAGGGGGAGCTGCTGGCCAAACACCGGAAAGTCCACCTTTTCGACATCAATGTAGCAGGCGGCCAGCGGTTCATGGAATCCGACACTCTTTCCCCGGGAAATGCAATCACCACCTTTGAGACGGAATTCGGCACCTGCGGTCTTTGCATCTGCTTTGACCTGCGCTTTGAGGAGCTGGCCCGGTGCATGTGTCTGCGGGGTGCCAAGGTACTCTTCGTCCCGGCGGCCTTCAACATGACCACCGGCCCCGCCCACTGGGAGCTGCTCTTCCGCCAGCGGGCGGTGGACAACCAGTGCTTCACCGTAGGAGTCTCCCCCGCCCGGGATAAGCACGCCTCCTACGTTGCCTATGGAAACTCCCTGGCGGTGGATCCCTGGGGCACCGTGCTCTGCCGGGCGGGAGCAGAGGAGGCCATTCTCTACGCGGATCTGGATATAGGGCGGCTGGAAGCCGTTCGGGCCCAGCTGCCCATTCTCTCCGCCCGGCGGACGGACCTCTATGAGGTGCGGGAGAAATGAGCGGTCCGGTCTTTGCCGCCTTTTACGCAGTGGTGCGCCGCATCCCTGCGGGAAAAGTCGCCACTTACGGTCAGATCGCCCGCCTGGCGGGGATGCCCCGTTGTGCCCGGACGGTGGGTTATGCCATGGCTGCCTGTACCGACCCATCGGTGCCCTGCCACCGGGTGGTGGACCGCTTGGGCGGCACCAAAGCGGCCTTCGATACCCTGGCTCCCGGTACCCAGCGGGCTCTGCTGGAAGCGGAAGGCGTCCCCTTTCGGCCAGATGGACGGGCGGATCTTTCAACATGCCTGTGGAGCGGCACATGAATTTACAAAAAGGAGCCTGAGACCGTCATGGTCCCAGGCTCCTTTTTTCAAAACTCGTAGTCCACCGCCACCCGATCCATGCGGATGGATTTGCACAGGGCGGACACCGCCTTGTGCCGGGGGTCGTTTTTATAGGCTTCCAGCGCGTCCAGATCCTGGAACTCACTGACCAGGACGGCATCATAATTGCCCTCCCCTACGTTGACTGCCACCTCGCTGTGCAGCAGCTGGGGGATCACCCCCTGCAAGCTCCGCAGGCCGTCCAGAAACTGCTGCTGCTCCGTCTCCGTACCGGGCCGGAACTTCCACATGACGATATGGCGGATCATGCCTTCTCTCCCCGGGCGTTATAGGCGGCAATGCCCAGGCCCAGCAGTTCAATGGAGCGGGAGAGTTCCGCGGGATTGGTGACGTAGGCGATGCGGATCTCGTTGCGGCCCTTGCCGGGAGTAGCGTAGAAGGACTCCGCCGGGGTGTACATGACGGTTTCGCCGTGATCCTCGAACTCCTCCAGCAGGAAGTACTGCAACTTCTCCGCATCGTCCACCGGCAGCGTGGCCATCACGTAGAAGGCCCCGTCCGGATGGCTGAAGCGGATACCGGGAATCTTGGAAAGGCTCTCCACCACCGTGTCCCGGCGGCGCTGGTACTCCTCCCGGACGGAGGTGTAATACTCTGCCGGCAGCTCCCGGTACATGGCGGCGGCGCCCACCTGATCCAGCGTGGCGGCGCACAGACGGCCCTGGCAGATCTTCATGGCCTGGGCCATCAGCTCCTGGTTGCGGGAGATGAGGGCACCCACCCGGGCACCGCAGGAGGAAAAGCGCTTGGACACGGAGTCCACCACGATCACATTTTCCGCGGCATCCTGGAACTCCAGCATGGAGCTGAGTTTTTCGCCGGTGTAGACGATCTCACGATACACCTCGTCACTGATGAGGAAGATCTCGTGCTCCTTGGCAATGTCCGCCAGCAGGCGCATCTCCTGGTGGTTGAGCACCACGCCGGTGGGGTTGCCGGGGTTGGTCACCAGAATAGCCCGGGTGTGGGCATTGATGAGAGGCTCAATCTGCTCCCGGGTGGCATAGCGGTATCCCTTTTCCGGATCCGTGGGAATGGGCCGGATGGAGGCACCGGTGATCTCCACGAAGGTGGAGTAATTGGGATAGAAGGGCTCCGGGATCAGGATCTCGTCCCCGTCCTCCAGGATGCAGGACATGATGATCTCCAACGCCTCGCTGCCGCCGTGGGTGGCCATGATATCGTCGCAGGTGATGGGGAAGCCCAGATTGGTATAGTAATCCCGCACTGCCTCCAGATAGCACTCCACGCCGGTGGAAGGAGCATACTCCAAAACAGCCTTTCCGAAGTTGCTCACCGCATCAAAAAACGCCTTGGGCGTCTCGATATCCGGCTGACCGATGTTCAGGTGATGAACCTTGCGGCCCTTGGCCTCCGCCGCCAGCACATAGGGATGGAATTTCCGGATGGGAGAGAGCTCGCAGGCCTGGATCTTACTGGAAAATTTCATGGAAATGACCTCCTTGGTCCTGATTTTTCAAGATTAGCCGGGGAAACATGTCTGATCTGGATAAAAAAATCGCCCCTGACAACTGTCAGGGGCGAAAATACTTCCACGGTACCACCCTGATCTGCCCCCCTCCATTGAAAGAGGCATCTCATGTCATCCGGTAACGGAGATGATCCGTCCCGCTCCTCGCGGGCCGCTCCAAAGTGGCTGCTCTGCGGCGTGGGCTGAGGGCTTGCACCAGTTCCCTCTCGCTGAAAGCCGGTTTCACAGAGTTGGCTTTGTCATCGCTTTTATTGTTTCATTATACGTCTTTCCGCGGATTTGTCAAGACACAGCCTCATTCCTCTTCCACTGGGAAGGGAGGTTCATCCTCCTGGGTACCCGCAGATGCGCCGCCCAGCTGCATCTCCTGCCACTGGGCTTTGGTGATGAGCAGCTGCCGGGGCTTGGAGCCCTCGAAGGGACCCACAATTCCCCGCTCCTCCATCTGGTCCACCAGGCGGGCGGCCCGGGAATAGCCCAGCTTCAGCCGCCGCTGCAGCATGGAAACAGAGGCTTGTCCCGTCTCCAGCACCACATCCACGGCAGCGGGCAGCAGTTCGTCGGAGTCCTCTGCGGCGCCGCTGTCGGCGGCGGGGGCGGACTTTCCGCCCTTCTCCCGCTCCTGCATGGACTCCTCGATCTTGGCCATGACCTCGTCGGAGTACTGGGCCTCACCGGTCTGCTTGACAAAGGTCACCACCTGGTCGATCTCCTCGGGGGTGATGAAGCAGCCCTGCACCCGGGTGGGCTTTCCGGCCCCCAGGGGGGCGTAGAGCATGTCACCTTTGCCCACCAGCTTTTCCGCGCCGGTGGTGTCCAGAATGATGCGGGACTCCAGAGAGGAGGCCACCGCAAAGGCGATACGGCTGGGGATGTTGGCCTTCATAAGGCCGGTGATGACGTCGGCGGAGGGCCGCTGGGTGGCGATCACCAGGTGCATACCGGCGGCACGGCCCATCTGGGCCACCCGGCAGATGGATTCCTCCACCTCCTTGGCCGCCACCAGCATCAGATCCGCCAACTCGTCGATGACCACCACCACGCTGGGCATGGTCTCCATCCCCTCCGTGGCCTGGGCCAGCTTATTGTACTCCTCCAGCTTCTTGACACCGCATTCGGAGAAGGTCTTGTACCGCTTCATCATCTCAAACACCGCCCACTGCAACGCGCCGGCGGCCTTCTTGGGGTCCGTCACTACCGGGATCAGCAGATGGGGGATGCCGTTGTAGGGGGCCAGCTCCACCATTTTGGGATCCACCATGATAAAGCGCACCTCATCAGGGGTGGACTTATAGAGCAGGCTGATGATGAGGGAGTTGGTACACACGGATTTACCGGAACCGGTGGTACCGGCGATCAGCACATGGGGCAGCTTTTCAATGTCGCCCACGATGTTCCGGCCGCCGATGTCCCGGCCCAGGGCAAAGGCGGTCTTGGACTTGTGCTCCGTAAACTCCCGGGACTCGATGACATCCCGGATCAGCACCGGCGTCACGGACTTGTTGGGCACCTCGATGCCCACCACAGAGATCTTGTCGGGAATGGGGGCGATCCGGACGCCGGTGGCGCCCAGAGCCAGCGCAATGTCATCCGCCAAGTTGGTGATCTTGGAGAGCTTGACGCCCTGCTCCAGCACAAACTCATACCGGGTGACGGAGGGCCCGTGAACCACATCGCCGGCGGTGGCGTCCACGCCGAAGCTGGTAAGGGTCTCCGCCAGGCGGCGGGAATTGTTGCGCAGCTCCGCCCCGGCGGCGGAGATGTTGCCCCCGGTGTTCTCATGGAGCAGGGTAATGGGCGGAAAGCGGTACGTCTCCCCCTCGGCGGAGAGCTTCTCTTCGATCTCCGCGCTGACCTGAGCGGTGGCCGCCGCCAGCTCTGCCGCCGCAGCCTTTTTGCCGGAGCCGCCGGAGGCAGTGGGGGCCGCAGGTTCCACAGCAGGTTCTGCCGTCATGGGTACCGGAGCAGGCTTCGTTCCGGTCTGGGGGGCCATCTCCGGAATGGCAGGAGTACGAACCGGCTGGGAAGATGCCGCCTCTTCGGTCTTGGCACTCTCCTCCCCGGAGAGTACCTGATCCGGCGTCTTCTGCCGGTCGGACTTGTGTCGGAAGAAGCTGGTGAAACGCCCCTCCTTCTCCTCCGGCTCCGCCGGAGCTTTCTCCGCCCGGGCGGGGACATCGTCCAACGGGAAATCGATCTGGGGTCTGCTGCGCTCCGGTGCACTCATCCGCACCGGCTCCGGAGCCGCCGCCCGGACAGGCGGGGTCTTGACCGGCTCCTCTTCCGGTTCCGGCTCATACTGAGGCCGCTCCCGCAGCTTTTCCCACAGGACTGCCGGAGTCAGCCGCAAGGCGATCATCAGGGCAATCACCAGCAGCAGGATAAAAATGGGCAAAGAAGCGTACTGAGAGAACACCGCCACAAAGCCCACCGCCAGGGAGCCGGAAACGGCGCCGCCGGAGGTAAGGCTCTGCCCGGTGGCCCAGAGGTTCTTCAAAATTCCCAGAGAGGATTCAAATTCCACCTTACACAAAATCATGTGGAGGATGCTGCCCAGCAGCAGGGGTGTCAGCAGAGCACAGGTCACCCGCAGCACCACAGGGCGGCCCTTGTGGAAGAGCAAAATCAGCGCCGAGAGCACCAAGGCCGGGCATGCCAGCCAGTAGCCATAGCCGAAAAGGCCCTTGAGCAGCGCCGCAAACCAATCAATGAAAATGGCGGAGATGCCGCAGTAGCTGACAAACACACACAGTGCCAGCACCAGCAGCACGATTCCCCAAACCTCCCGGCGCACCGGCTGCTTGGGCGGAGGAGGCGGCGTGCGCTTTTTCCCCCGGGTTGTGCTTTTGGATGCGGTGCTTTTTCTGGTTGTGGTGGTCTTCTTTTGTGCGGAGGATGCCATGGTCAACCTCCCCCCTTTCCTGGATTGTTTTGACCCATCACTTGCCCATCACGGCCAGCACCAGGGTCAGCGCGCCGGCGGCCCAGCAGTAATAGGCAAACCAGCCGAAACGGCCCTTGTTGGCGATCATCCGCAGCAGGCGGATGCAAAGATACCCCACCACTGCCGCCACGACCACACCCACCAGATAAACCGGCACGTCGGCCCAGATGATCTCACCCTCCAGAGCATCCTTCAAGCTGAGGATATTGGCCCCCAGGATGGCGGGGATGGACAGCAGGAAGGAAAACCGCACGGCAAATTTCCGCTCAAAGCCCACAAAGCACCCGGCGGTGATGGTGGTGCCGGAACGGGAGATGCCGGGACAGGTGGCGATGGCCTGCCCAACGCCCACCAGCAGCACATCCACCAGCGTGGCGTTTTTCTCCGTTTTGCGGCCCTTGCGGACCCGGTCGCTGGCAAAGAGCAGCAGTCCGGTAAACACCAGGGCGCCTGCCACGAAGTAGAGATTATCACTCAGGCCCTCCACCAGATCTTTCACCGGCAGCACCGCAAAGAGGGGCAGCGTGCCCACGATGATCAGCAGAATCAGACGTCGGGCAGGGGGCACGGGATTGGGGGTGGTTCCATGGGCCAGATCCCGGACCCCGGAGAAAAACTCCACCACCATCTCCCGGATATCCTGCCAGTAGGCAACAAACACGGCGATGAGGGTGCCCAGGTGCAGCAGCACATCGTAAAAATCCGGCACATCGATGGAACCCGTGGACAGCAGATGCTCCGCAATGGCCAGATGGCCGGAGCTGGAAATGGGCAAAAACTCCGCTACGCCCTGGATCAGGCCCAGCAGGATGGCAGATAAAAGCGACAATCGGCTCACTCTCCTTCACGATTTATCCAAGTGGTACGCTTGTTGACGGTAAGATCTTATGTAACCGGCAGGCCCAACCAGACCTGCTTCCGGCGCAGCCTCCGGGCCGCCGCCGGCGGGAGGGAACCCCCTCGCCCCATATTGAGATAGTATACCATGCCGGCAGGGCAAATTCCAGTCATATTTCCGCCGTGCCGCCGGGACAAAGGGAGGGAGGGGTGCCCGGCGGGCTCCCCTCCCCCTGATGGGTTTTCTCCAGCGCTTACTCCGCGCCCATGGCCGTCAGCGCCGCCTTGGCGGCGGCCTGCTCAGCCTCTTTCTTGCTGTGTCCGGAACCGGTTCCCACCGGGGTGCCGTTGAGCAGCACCTCCGCCAGGAAGGTCTTGTCGTGATCCGGGCCCTGCTCCCCTGCCATCCGGTAGGTGAGCACCTGATCCGCCTGCCGCTGCACCAGCTCCTGCAGGGCGGTCTTGTAGTCCCGGCGCCGCTCCTCCACGGCCTCCTCCCGCTCTGCGTCCAGCAGCAACCGGTGGATCAGCGCAGAGGCCGCCCCAATGCCGCCGTCCAGGTACACGGCGGCGAAGACCGCCTCTGTTGCATCCGCCAGGATGGAGGTGCGGTGGCGGCCGCCTCCGGCCTCCTCGCCCCGGCCCAGCTTCAGATAGCTCCCCAGATCCAGCTTCTGGGCCACCTCATGGAGGCTCTGCTCACATACCAGTGCCGCCCGAATCCGGGTGAGATCTCCCTCCGGCAGATCCGGATGGTGGATAAAGAGAAACTCCGCCGTCACGAAGCCCAGTACGGAATCTCCCAGAAACTCCAGCCGCTCGTTGCTGTTCAAGTGGGCGGAACGGTGCTCGTTGGCGTAGGAGCTGTGGCACAGCGCCTCGCTGAGCAGCGACGGATCCCGGAACGTATAATTCAGTTTTTTCTCCAGTTCCTGCATGGCGGTCCTCTCCATAAGGAAGCCCCGCCGGAGCGGGGCTTTTCCGTGTCATAAGATTACTTATTCACCTTGCCCGCGACATAGTTCACCACGTCGCCGACAGTCTTCAGGCCCTTGAGATCCTCTTCCTGGGTCACGCCCAGTTCGAACTCCTCTTCCATGGCCATGACCAGCTCCACCACGTCCACAGAATCCGCTCCCAGATCATCCTCAAAAGAGGTCTCCATGGAGACTTCTTCCGGCTCCAGGGAAAACTGCTCGGCAACCAGCTCTCTCATCGTTTGAAAAATATCTTCCACTGACATGCTGTTCACTCCTTAGGAATTATGGTCATCCTTGCTGGGGTAATCATACGGCATATGCCGCGCCGCTGTCAAGGGGGGGAATCAGCTTTTTTCCACCCGGGTCTGCACCCGCATGTGTTCGATGTTGGCCTCGATCTCTCCGATGAAGCCGCTCTGGGCATATTCCTTGGCCCGGAGGATGGCGTTGGAGATGGCCCGGGCGTTGGAGGAGCCATGAGCCTTGATGACAGGCTTGGTGATCCCCAGGAAGGGCGTACCGCCCACCTCGCCGGGATCCATCTGCTTTTTCAGCCCCGCCAGGTCCCCTTTCACCAGCCCTGCCGCGATCTTGGTGCGGGTGTTGGTCAGGAACACGCTCTTGAGCTCCGTCAACAAGAACTTTCCCACACCCTCCATGGATTTGAGCAGGACATTGCCGGTGAAACCGTCGGTGACAATGACGTCCACGGCGCCCAGCATGGCATCGTTGGCCTCCACATTGCCCACAAAGTTCAGCCGGCCCGCCTCCCCTGCCTCTTTCAGCAGGGCGTAGGCCTCATGGCGCAGGGCATCGCCCTTTTCCTCCTCGGCGCCGATGTTCAAAAGACCCACACGGGGATTCTCCACACCGCACACCTTCTGAGCGTAGAAGCTGCCCAGGAACGCAAACTGCAGCAGATACTCCGCCGTGCACTCGGCGTTGGCGCCGCAATCGCACAAGATGGCCTGTCCCCCCAGCACGGGGACGCTGGGGCCCATGGCAGCCCGGCGGATGCCCCGGATGCGCTTGACCACCAGGGTGGCTCCCGCCAGGATGGCACCGGTGGATCCGGCGGAGACGAAGGCGTCGCCCACCCCGTCCCGCAGGAGCTTGAGTCCCACCGTCAGGGAGGAATTGGGCTTCATTTTAAATGCAGTGGCAGGATCATCGGCGATCTCCACCACTTCCGCGGCGTCCTTGATCTCCACGCCTGCGGGCAGGGTCTTCTCCCCGCACTCCTCCAGGGCCCGGAGCACCTCTCCGGCCCTTCCCACCAGCAAAATATCCACACCGTGGGTCCGGTGGGCATCCAGCGCTCCACGCACGATCTCCAGGGGGGCGTTGTCCCCGCCTATAGCGTCTACAATGATCTTCATGGACATACCTCCGCTTTCAGTTCCTCAATAATGGCCAGGGACCGCGCCGACAGTTCCGCGTTCTTGTTGCGCTTGCCCTTGACCCGATGGTCCAGGGGCGGCATGATGCCGAAATTGATGTTCATGGGCTGGAACGCGGCAATAGACTGATTGGAAATGTACAGCCCCAGGGCACCGATGGCCGTCTCCCGGGGAAAATCCACCGGCGGAAGGCCCTGCAGCCGCCGGGCAGTCTCCACCCCCACCAAAAAGCCGGAAGCGGCGGATTCCACATACCCCTCCACGCCGGTCATCTGTCCGGCAAAGGAGATCCGGGGCTCGCTTTTAAGCCGGTAATACCGGTCCAGCAGCTGAGGGGAATTCAAAAACGTGTTGCGGTGCATGACGCCGTAGCGCAGAAACTCCGCATCATGAAGGGCGGGGATCATGGAAAACACCCGCCGCTGCTCCGGAAAGCGCAGATGGGTCTGGAAACCCACCAGATTATAAACACTTCCCTGGGCGTTGTCCCGCCGCAGCTGCACCACGGCATAGGGCTCCTTCCCGGTACGGGGATCTTTCAGTCCCCGGGGCTTCAAGGGCCCATAGCACAAGGTATCATGTCCCCGGCGGGCCATGACCTCCACCGGCATGCAGCCCTCAAAGACCATCTTGTCCTCAAAGCCGTGGACCTCCGCCTCCTGGGCGGTGGTGAGGGCCTGCCAGAAGGCATCGTACTCCTCCTCCGTCATGGGGCAGTTGACATAATCTGAAGTCCCCCGGTCATACCGGGAGCCAAACCAGGCCTTGTCCATATCCACGCTCTCGGCGGACACCAACGGTGCCGCCGCGTCAAAAAAGTGCAGGGCGCTCTTCTCCCCCAGCAGTGTCTGCAGCCGCTGCGCCAGGGCGTCGGATGTCAGGGGGCCGGAGGCGATGACTACCTCCCCCTCCGGGATCTCTGTGACCTCCCGGGCCTCCACGGTGATGTTGGGATGGGAGCGGATCCGCTCCGTTACCAGGGCGGCAAAGCCCTCCCGGTCCACGGCCAGGGCGCCGCCGGCCTCCACTCGGGTGGCATCGGCACAAGAGAGGATCAACGATCCCAGGCGGCGCATCTCCTCTTTCAAGAGGCCCACCGCGTTTTCCAGCTGGTCGGAGCGCAGGGAGTTGGAGCAGCACAGCTCCGCAAACTGATCCGTTACATGGGCGGGGGTACGCTTGAGGGGCTTCATTTCCAGGAGCGTCACATGGACGCCCCGCTGGGCCAGCTGCCAGGCACACTCGCTGCCGGCCAGCCCCGCCCCAATCACTGTTACATTCATATCCATATCTCTTTGATCCCTCCCGCCGCGTCATGGCATCACTCCGCCTGATTTTCGGCAGTCTTCTTGGAAGTCGTCTTTTTCACTGTGGCCTTTTTGGCCGTGGTGGTCTTGGTTCCCGTCGTTTTGGCGGCGGCAGTCTTTTTTTCCGTGGACTTGGCGGCTGTTTTCTTGGTTGCCGTGGTCTTCTTGGCTGTGGACTTCACCGTCTTCTTGGCAGGTGCCTTTTCCTCAGTCTCCGCCGTCTCCGCTGCCGGAGCCTCTCCCTCGGTCTTTTTCTTGGGGTAACCCCGTTTCTCCTCCGGCAGGAAGTTGCTGCAAGCGGGATTGATGCAGAAGGGACGCTTGAAGCCCCGGCCGGACTTTTTGAACATGGTCTGGCCGCACACGGGACAGTCGTCCTTCACCGGCACGTCCCAGGTCATGAAGTCGCACTTGGCGGCCTCGTCCTTGCTGTTCAAATGCTCACAGCAGTAATAGGTGTACTGCTTGTTGGTCTTTTTGCTGGTGCCAGTGCGCTTCAAAAGGCGTCCGCCGCACTTGGGGCAGCGGCCCGGCATCTCCACCACCAGAGGCATGGTGAAATTGCACTCGGGATATCCCGGGCAGGCCAGGAAGCGACCGAAGCGGCCGGACTTGACCACGAGATTGCGCCCGCATTCCGGGCAGATCTCCTCGCTGACCTCGTCGGGCACCTTGATACGCACGCCCTCCAGGTCCTTTTCCGCCTGCTTGAGATCCTGGTCAAACTCCCCGTAGAAGTCCCGCAGGACCTCACGCCAGGGCTGCCTTCCCTCTTCCACGGCGTCCAGCTTCTGCTCCATATTGGCGGTAAATTTCAGATCCGCAATGTCGCTGAAACGCTCTTTCATCAAGGCTGTCACCACCCGGCCCAGATTGGTGATGTGCAGGTACTTGCCTTCCTTTACCACGTACTCCCGGTCCAGAATGGTGGACACCGTGGGCGCATAGGTGGAGGGGCGGCCGATGCCCTGCTCTTCCATGGCCCGGATGAGAGAGGCGTCGGTATAGTGGGCGGGGGGCTGGGTGAAGTGCTGGTCACGGGAGAAATCCTTGAGAACCAGGGTCTCCCCCTCCTGCAGAGCAGGCAGGGGGGATGCCTTCTCCTCCTTCTCCTCGTCCTTGCCCTCCTCGTACACCGCGGTGTAGCCGGAGAATTTCAGGCTGGAGGAGCTGGAGCGGAAGCTGTGGCCGTTGGCCTCAATTTCCACCGCCACACTGTCGTAGACGGCGTTGGCCATCTGGCAGGCCACATACCGGCTCCAAATCAGCCGGTAGAGGCGGTACTGCTCGCCGGTGAGATCCTTTTTCAGCATCTCCGGCGTCCAGTTGACATTGCTGGGGCGGATAGCCTCATGGGCATCCTGGGCATTGGCCTTGGCCTTGTAGCGGTGGGTCTGAGGGGGATAGTAGGCTGCTCCGTACCGGCCCAGGATAAACTCCTTCACGGAGGCCAAGGCCTCCTCAGAAATCCGCAGGGAGTCGGTACGCATATAGGTGATCAGGCCCACGGTTCCCTCCCCCTCGATGTCCACGCCCTCATAGAGTTGCTGGGCAATCGCCATGGTGCGCCGGGGTGTCATGGAGAGCTTCCGGGACGCCTCCTGCTGCATGGTGGAGGTGGTAAAGGGCGGAGAGGGACTGCGCTGCTTGTCGGTGCGCTTGACGGACTTCACCACAAAGGCGGCATTCTCCGTCTCATGCACCACGGCGTCCACCTCGGAGGCGGACTTGAGTTCCGCCTTTTTGCCGTTCTTCCCGTGATAGCGGGCGGCAAAGGGGATCTTCTTGACGTCATTGCCCAGGAGGTTGGCGTCCAGCGTCCAATACTCCTCCGGCTGGAACTCCTCGATCTCCCGGTCCCGGTCATCCACCATACGGGTAGCAACAGACTGCACCCGGCCGGCGGAGAGCCCCCGGCGGATCTTCTTCCACAGCAGGGGGCTGAGCTCATAGCCCACGATGCGATCCAGGATGCGGCGGGCCTGCTGGGCATCCACCAGATCCTGGTCGATATCCCGGGGCTCCCGGATGCTCTCCTGCACCACCTTCTTGGTGATCTCGTTGAAGGTCACCCGCCGGGTCTTCTCGTCAGGCAGATCCAAAAGCTGCTTCAAATGCCAGGAAATGGCCTCTCCCTCACGATCCGGGTCGGTGGCAAGATATACCATGTCCGCCGCCTTGGCAGATTTCTTCAGATCGCTGATGATGTCTTCTTTTCCCTTGATGGGCTTGTAGACCGGCTCGAAGTCATGCTCCAGATCCACGCCCAGGGTGCTCTTGGGCAGATCCCGCAGGTGGCCCATGCAGGCCTTGACCTCAAAGTCCTTGCCCAGATACTTTCCGATGGTCTTGGCCTTCGCGGGAGACTCCACGATGACCAGGCTGTGTTTTGCCATAGTTACCTCCAAGCGCCCCGCAGGGCGCGATTATTCCTTACCGTTTTGTTCCGGCTCCCCTGGAAGGCCGCTGAGCGTCACCGCCCGGGCATACCGTTTGCCGGGATGCTGGGTCACCAGGCTGTCGATCTCCAGCATGGTCAGTGCCGAGAGCACCCGCCGGGTGGGAATGCCGGTGGCCTCAATAAGGTCGTCCACCAGGGCAGGCTCCTCCCCCATGGCCCGCAGCAGGGTAATCTGATCGTCCGTCAGCTCCACTTCGCCCTTGGCCAGATCCAAGGTGGGCGGCACCGCCCGGGGTTCCTCCTTCTGCCGGGCCTGGTAACCCAGGACCTCCGGCTTCTTCCGGGCTCCCTCCTGACGCAGCTTGTCCGGAAAGCGGCCCACATACTCCTCCAGAATGTCCCAGGGTTCCGTCACCAAGACACCGCCCTCCCGAATAAACTGATTGCACCCCCGGCTGGCAGGAGCATCAATGGGCCCGGGCACCGCGTAGACGTCCCGCCCCTGTTCCAGGGCGGTGTTGGCGGTGATGAGGGCGCCGCTGCGCTCCGGCGCTTCCACCACCAGCGTGGCGGCACACAGTCCCGAGAGGATCCGGTTTCGCACCGGGAAATGTCCCCGGGACGGCTCTGTTCCAGGGGGATACTCGGAAATCAGAGCTCCTGCGGCGGCCACATCTTCATAAAGATAGCGGTTTTCTTTGGGATAGACCACGTCCAGTCCATTGCCCAGCACCGCCGCGGTCCGTCTCCCGGCCCGCAGCGCGCCTCTCAGAGCCGCGGAGTCAATACCCCGGGCCAGGCCGCTGACCACCAGGGCCCCGCCCGCGGCTAATCCGTAGCCAAACTTCTCCGCCACCGAGACACCGTAGGGCGTGCAGTCCCGGGTGCCCACCACCGCCACGGCGCACTCCTCGTCAAAGGCGGGCATCTGCCCCCGTACATACAGGACGCAGGGCGGGTCATAAATGTTTTCCAGCCGCCCGGGATAGGCAGCGTCGTGCAGCGTGAGAATCTGATAGCCCAGGCGCTGGCACTCTGCCAGGATCTGATCCGCCCCATCCAGACTGTGGTCTTTCAGAAGGGAGGCCTGATCCCGGGTGATCCCCTCCGTCAGGAGGATCTCCCCCTCATCGGCGTAAAAAATATCCTCCGGGGAGCCAAAATGGCGCAGCAGGGCCAGCCGGGTCTGATTGCGCAGGCCCCGCAGCTCCGTCAGCCACAGCCAGTATTTCAGCGCGGACACGGAACATTCCCCCTTCTCAATCGCCCCGGGCAGCCTCCCACAGCAGCACTGCAGCGGCTGCCGCCGCGTTCAGGGATTCGCAGTGCGCACTCATGGGAATGCGCACCGTCCGGGTACAGCCCTGGAGCATTTGGGCCGAGAGGCCACGGCCCTCACTGCCGATGGCCACGGCACACCGGCGGTAATCCACGTCCCGAACGTCTGCGGTATCGTCCCGCAGGGCGGCCCCGTACAGAGGAAGGCCGCTGCGCTCCAGCAGCTCCAGAACCTCCTCCGGTTTGCAGGACCACACCGGGCAGCGGAACACCGCGCCCATGGTGGCCCGGACCGTCTTGGGGTTGTAGAGATCTGCGCAGCCGTTCACCAGGAAGAGTCCGTCAGTATGGAAGGCGTCGGCGGTACGGAGGATGGTACCCACATTGCCGGGATCCTGCACTCCGTCCAGCACCACGTAGCGCCGCCCCTCCAGCTTTTCCGGCAGAGGTTGGGAGAGCAGGCCGCACACAGCCAAAACCCCTTGGGGCATCTCCGTGGGGGAGATGGATTTCATCACATCCGCCGGCACCTGCACTCTTCGGACGCCCTCCGGCAGGGCGGGCAGCGTCTCCGGGTGCGTACACACCACCGTGTGCAAATCACCGCCCCACAGCAGGGCCTCCTCCAGCAGCTTGGGATTGTCACACAGGAATTCCCCGCAGCGGCGGCGATAAGAGGAGGAGGCCGCCAGCTTCCGGAGATGGGTACACAGCCCGTTTGCGCGGCTGGTGATGCTCTCCATGGCTGGTGCCTCCTTCGTTGGTTTTTTGAAACAGCAGGGCCGGGGATCTCTCTCCCATCCTGCCAGCAGACCACCCGGTGCCCCGCAGCAGCCAGGCCCGGTACCATTGGCTGCCGCGCGGGCTGTGGGGGTTCAGGGGCTGAACGTGAATTGGTTAATACAGCTTGGCACCGGCCGGGATGTGGTCGTCCACCATCAGAAGGTGAAGCTTTTCCGCACCCTCTTTGTGATGCACGGCGCTGATAATCATGCCGCAGGAATCAATGCCCATCATTTTCCGGGGAGGCAGATTGGTAATGGCGATCAGGGTCTTCCCAACCAGTTCCTCGGGCTCATAATACTCGTGGATCCCGCTCAGGATCACCCGGTCTGTATCTGTGCCGTCGTTGAGGACAAACTTCAAAAGCTTTTTGGACTTGGGGACAGCCGTGCATTCCTTCACCTTCACCGCCCGGAAGTCGGACTTGGAGAAGGTTTCGAAATCCACGAAGTCCGCAAACAGGGGCTCGATCTCCACCTTGGAAAAATCGATGGGCTCACTGGCGGACACTGGAGCAGCCTGCGCGGAGCGCTCCTCCTTTTTGGCGGCGTCCTGCTTATCCAGGGGCTTCATGGTGGGGAAGAGAATGACCTCCCGGATGGTATCTGCGCCGGTGAGCAGCATGACGCAGCGGTCGATGCCCATGCCCATGCCGCCGGTGGGCGGCATGCCGTATTCCAGAGCGGTGAGGAAATCCTCATCCAGCATCTCTGTCTCCTCGTCACCCCGCTCCCGCTGCTCCACCTGCTTTTCAAAGCGCTCTCGCTGGTCGATGGGATCGTTGAGTTCAGAATAGGCGTTGGCCAACTCGCTGTGGCAGATGAACAGCTCAAACCGCTCCGTCAGGCGGGGGTCCGCAGGGCTGCGCTTGGTGAGGGGGCTCACCTCCACCGGGTACATGGTGATGAAGGTGGGCTGGATCAGCTTCTCTTCCACCTTCTGGTCAAAGCAGGCATACAGGGCGTTGCCCCAGGTCTTCTCTGCGGCGTCCGCCAGTTCCACGCCGATGGCCTTGGCGGCAGCCACGGCCTGGGCGTCATCGGTAATGGCGCCGAAGTCCACCCCGGCATACTCCTTGACAGCTTCCACCATGGTCAAACGGCGCCAGCCGGGGGTCAGATCGATGTCCTCACCCTGCCAGCGAACCTGGTAAGAACCCAGAATCTCCTTGGCGGCGCCGGAGAGAATTCCCTCGGCAATATCCATCATCCCGTGGAAATCCGTGTAGGCCTGATAGAGCTCCACAGTGGTGAACTCCGGATTGTGCTTGGGATCCATACCCTCGTTGCGGAAGATACGGCCGATCTCATACACCCGGTCCATACCGCCTACAATGAGCCGCTTCAGGGGCAGCTCTGTGGCGATGCGCATATACATGTCGATATCCAGGGTATTGTGATGGGTGATGAAGGGACGGGCAGCAGCGCCGCCGGCGATGGTGTTGAGCACCGGGGTCTCCACCTCGATATAGCCCATCCCATCCAAATAGGACCGCATGAACTTAATGAACTGGGAGCGGATGACAAAGTTCCGCTTCACATCCGGATTCACCATGAGATCCACGTACCGCTGGCGGTACCGCAGTTCCCGGTCCTGCAGGCCGTGGAACTTCTCCGGCAGGGGCAGCAGGGACTTGGAGAGCAGGGTGATGTTCTTGGCCCGGACGCTCATCTCGCCCCGCTGGGTGCGGAAAACCTCGCCGTCCACACCCACGATATCACCGATATCGAACTTTTTAAACTTCTTGTAGACCGCCTCGTCCATCTCGTCCTGACGGGCGTAGAGCTGGATCCGGCCGTCCCGGTCCTGGAGGTCGCAGAAGCTGACCTTGCCCATGCCGCGCTTGCTCATGAGACGGCCGGCCACCTTCACAGCCTTGCCTTCCATGGCGTCAAAGTTCTCCTTGATCTGAGCGGAGGTGGTGTCCCAGTCAAACCGGGTCTCCTGGAAGGGATCCTCACCTGCCGCCTGCAGTGCCGCCAGCTTCTCCCGGCGGACGATCCGCTGCTGGGAGAGATCCTGCTCGGCACCCAGGGCCTGCTGGTTGTTCTTCTGTTCAGACATCATGCTTCTCCTTTACCGCTCGATCTTCTGCACCGTATAGGTGATGGCGCCCTGGGGAGCCTCCACCGTCACGGTGTCTCCCTCCTTGGCGCCCAGCAGAGCCTTGCCGAAGGGAGACTCCTCGGAGATGATGCCGTGCATGGGATCGGCCTCCTGAGAGCCCACGATCTTATAGGCGGGCATGGCCTTGCCGTTCTTGTCCACCACGGTCACCTTGCATCCGATGGTCACCACGTTGGTAGGGGCGTTGCTCTCGTCCACGATCACCACGTGCTGGAGGATCTCCTCCAGCTCGGCGATGCGGGAGTAGAGCTTGCCCTGCTCGTTTTTGGCCTCGTCGTACTCGCTGTTCTCGCTCAGGTCGCCGAAGCCGCGGGCCACTTTGATCTGCTCGGCCACCTCATCGGAGCGGATGGTCTTCAGGTAGTTGAGTTCTTCCTGCAGTTCCTGGGCGCGGGCCGCGCTCATTTTGTATTCTTTTTCCATTTTGGCAAGTCCTTTCTCGTTCTCTTTATAGTATGGGGAAGCGTCCTCAACCCCCGAACATACCTATTCTATATTATCATAGAGTAGTATTATAGTTGCTGGATTTGAGAATGTCAAGCGCGGGAACGCTGAGGCTGATCTGCCCCGGCGCCAGGGCCCCTGCCCCCCGCAAAGCCGCCAGAAGCTGTAGCCGGTCCGCCCCGGCAGGCAGCTGCGTCTCCACAGACGGAGGCACCGTCAAAGGCGGGAACGCGCTCTCCGCGCCTTCATAGAGGGCCACTACCGCCTCATTGTTTCCGGTGAGATCCGTCCGCCGGTCGAAAGGCACCAACACCTGGGCTTCCTCCAGCTGCTCCCGGGATGGCTGGAGCAGCAGCGACACGCCGTACTCCCGCCGCAGCCTCCGGCAAAGCTCCTCCCCGCCGTAGGGAACATCCAGCATCACATACCGGTACCCAAGAGTCAGTTCCGTCACCGTCTTCACCAGCTCCCCGGTCATCTGTCCGGCGGTGACTGCGATCCGGACACTGCCCGGCGGCAGTCCCCGCTCCGCCGTAATCCGGCGTACCAGCTCCACTGCCAGGCTCCGCCGCAGCGAGAGAGTGGACACCACTCCCACACCATGGCGCTGGGGCCACTGAGAAGGGGGATAGTCCGCCGGGAGCACCGTGTATCTCACGCCCGCCTGGCGCAGCTTTTGGGCCGCACGGATCATCCGCCGCTCCAGCGTCCCCGGCCGGGTCCGGGGGCCCCGTACAACCTCCACCTGCAAAAACGGCACCCGCAAAATGGCCGTCTCTTGTGCCGTCACCGTCCGCAGCCGTTTTCCGGCCCCCGGCTGCTGCCATACAATCAATCCCATCATAACAAAAGCCCTCCCGCTCCATGGTATGGAGCGGGAGGGTCCGTTATGCCCGAAAACACAGGTTACCAGGCCTGGATGTACCCCGTGAGATAATTGAGGGGGTTCACCCGGGTGCCGTTTTCGGTAATCTCGAAATGCAGATGGGGGCCGCTGGAAATGCCGGTGGAACCGGTAATGCCCAGAACATCGCCCTGATTGACATAGTCGCCCACACTGACACTGCGGCTGCTCATATGGGCATAGAGGGTGGTATTGCCGCTGCCGTGGGAAACCACCACATAGTTGCCGTAAGAACTGGAATAGGTGGAGATGATCACGGTTCCGGCCTTGGCCGCATGGACCTGGGATGTGTAGTATACGCCGCCGATATCCACGCCCTTGTGGTTGGTGGAAGCCCCGGCGATTCCCGTATTCCGGTTGCCGAAGGGGGAGGTGATGCGGCGGCTGGATACCGGCCAGATATACCCGCCCAATGCCGCGCTGGAGCTGCTGCCGTTCTGGGCCGCCAGCTGCTGGGACAGTTGGACGATCTTCTTCTGAATGGACTCTTCCTCCGCCTCGATGGCGTCCAGCGTGGACTGGTACTCGCTCTCGTTGGACTCGATCTCCTGGACCAGCTGGTTGGCCTTGGTCCTCTGGACATCCAGATCATTTTTCTTGGTGACCAGATCCGCCTTGGCGGCCTCGGATTCCTTTTTGCTGGTCTCCAGCTCTGTTTTCTTGGTCTCGATTTCCTCCTGAAGGGCCTTCAGCTCATCAATGACTGCCTGGTCGGCATCCATGATCTCATTGATGATATCCAGCCGGCCCAGAAGGTCTGTAAAGCTGGTGGCACGGAACAGAACCGACCAGTAGCTGACAGTCCCACGCTTCTCCATATCCCGGACCCGGCTGCAAAAGAGCTCATACTGAGCCTCTTCCTTTTCCTGGGCCTCCGCCAGCTCCGCCTCCGTCTGGGTGATCAGGGTCTCATAGGTGGAGATCTGCGCCTCCACATTCCGGATCTGGCTGGAGAGGTTGGTGATCTGCTGATCCAGCAGATCCTTCCGCTTCAGGGCCTCGCTCTTGTCGTCGGCCAGGGCATCCAGCTGGCTCTCCAACTCCTTGCGCTGATCCGCCAGATCTCCGGCCTCGTCCTTGAGGTCGTTGACATCTGCCCAGGTGACGGCGGCAGCGGGAGAAAGGTCTGCCGTCACCACTGCCAGCGCCAGCACAAAGGCCGCCAGGCAGCGCAGCACACCCGTCCCTCTTTTTTTCTTTTGCAGGTTATTCTTTCTCATACGGCACCTACTTTATCACACCTGCAGGAACCGGCGGATGGCGGACAAGCTGCCGCCTACGCCGATGAGGATGCCGGCTCCCCCGAAGGTCAGCGCCACAGGCAGCCACATCTGCTGGAAGGGAATGATCTGCACCAGCTGAAGGGTATCGTTGGTGGCCACGCCCCGGGCCACCGCCGCATACAGCAGCCATTGCAGGCCAAAGGCGATCACAGCGCCCAAAAAGCCCAGCATGAAGCCCTCATACACAAAGGGCCAGCGAATAAAGCCGTTGGTGGCGCCCACCATGCGCATGATGGCGATCTCCTCTCGCCGGTCAAAGGTGGTGAGCTTGATGGTGTTGGAGATAATGAACACCGACACGATAAACAAAATGGCGATCAGGGCCACGCACACCACTGTGGCCACGTTCCGCACCGTGATAAAGCCGCTGGTGATCTCCTCATAGGCATTGACGTCAGTAATGCCCTCCACATTCTCCACCTGTTCCTTGGTCTGGGCCTGCTTCGTCAGATCCGCCACCTTGATGGCGTACCGATCCTGCAGGATCTCCGGATCCAGATCCTGAAAGACCTCTTCATCCGGGTACTGGGCCTTGAAACTCTCCATGGCCTCTTCCTTGGAGATATATGTGACGGAGGCCACGTTGGGCAGCGCCTCCAGCTTGGATTCCAGCGCCTTGGATTGAGCGTCGGTATAGGTATCGTCCACATAGGCCAGGATCTCATTCTCCTGTTCCAGGGTGTGGAGCAGCTCGTTGGCGTTCACCGCCACCAGAGTAAAGGTTCCCATGATCAAAAGGCACGCCACGGTAATGCCGATGGCCGCGAAAGACATGAATCCGTGGCTGAACATGTTGGACAGGCCCTCATGAACGAAATATCCGAAATTATGCTTACTCATGGAGCTTTCCTCCCACATAACCGCCGACGCAGTCGCTGACCACATGGCCGGATTCAATGGTGATGACCCGCTTGCCGAACCGATCCACCAGGTCTTTCTCATGGGTGACCACCACCACCGTGGTTCCCAGCTGGTTGATCTTCACCAGCAGGCTCATCAGCTCCAGGGACCGCTCCGGATCCAGGTTGCCGGTGGGCTCATCGGCAATGATGGTGTTGGGATTGTTCACCAGGGCCCGGGCAATGGCCACACGCTGCTGCTCACCGCCGGAGAGCTCCGTGGGATAGGAATTGGCCTTGTCCTCCAGTCCCACCAGCCGCAGCACATAGGTGATGCGCTCCCGGATCTTGCGGGGACTTGCTCCCACCGCCCGCATAACAAAGGAGAGATTATCGTACACCGTTTTCTTCTCGATCAGGCGGAAATCCTGGAAAATAACCCCCAGGGTCCGCCGCATCAGCGGGATCTGCTTTTCCGAGATATTGCTGACGGAAAAGCCGTTGATCATGATCCGGCCTGCACAGGGCTCCACCTCCCCGGTCAGCAATTTAATAATGGTGGACTTGCCGGACCCGGAGGGGCCCACCAAAAACACAAATTCTCCGTCCTCTACGGTCAACGTGATGCCTTTGATGGCCTTCGTCCCGTTGTCATACTCCATTTCCACATCTTTTAATCGAATCATGGGACACCTCGCGCGCGTTTTTTTATCCAGACGGCTCTCTCCGCCAAAAGGTTCCCGTTTTTTCCGGCCTTGGCGGCAAAGTCGACATAATGCCTGATTGTGTCTCATTATATCTGCTTTTTCACAGCAATGCAACAGGAGTTTGCAGGAATCGGCAAAAAAAGTAACAAAAGTTACAGCCGCTCCACGGGTTGCTGCTTCCGTCGCCTCCTCCGGCCGGTCCGGAACCCGGCAGAGGCGGAAATACAAATAAAAAAGCCATCTCCCGGCGGAAAACCGCCTGGAGATGGCATCACTATGTAGCTCAGGAATCGATTCCCCGGCTGGTCAGATACTTCTTGACCATCAGGGCTACCTTGAAGGTAATGGCGTCCTCAAACTCCCGGAGATCCAGCCCGGTGAGTTTCTTGATCTTCTCCAGCCGGTAAACCAGGGTGTTCCGGTGGACAAAGAGCTTCCGGGCTGTCTCGGAGACGTTGAGGTTGTTCTCAAAGAACTTGTGAATGGTGAAGAGGGTCTCCTTATCCAGGGCGTCAATAGGGTTCTTCTTGAAGACCTCCTGAAGGAACATCTCGCAAAGGGTGGTAGGCAGCTGATAGATCAGGCGGCCGATTCCCAGATTCTCATAATTGATGACGTACTTCTCTGTATCAAAGACCTTGCCTACCTCAATGGCGATCTGGGCCTCCTTATAGCTCTTGGCCAGATCCCGCAGGTGGGTGGCGATGGTGCCGATACCCACCACCACAGTGCTCTCCCCGCCGGAGCGAAGGCTCTCCTCCACAGAGGTGGCAATCTTGTTGAGCTCCTTGATGCCGGAGCCCTCGGGCATCTGCCGGATGAGGACCACGTCCCCTTCCCCGATGCTCAGTACAAAGTCGTTCTGCCGGTCCGGGAACTGGGCCTGGATGATATCCGTAGGCACGGACTCGCCCTTTTTCAGGGAGCGCAGCAAAAAGACCCCCCGGGGCACGTCGGCGGTGACCCGCAGCTCCTTGGCCCGCATGTAAATGTCACCCAGCATGATATTATCGGAGATAATGTCCTTGATAAAGGAGCCCCGGTCATGCTTTTCCTCATAATAGGACTTGGCGGCGTTGAGGGCCACCGTGGCCATGGCGCAGACAGTCCTGCTGATCTCATTGTCGCCGAAAGCAAAAGCGGCATAGTCAAACTGGTTTCCCCAGCCGTTGAGGGCCTTGAAGGTCTTTCCGTCAGAGGAGATCATGGAGCCGGATGCTCCATTGATGACCGGCACATGCTCAGACCAGCGCTGGCCGATCATAGACAGTTCACTGCAGGCAATCACCACACCTTCCCCGTCGATCACACCGACGGTTCGATCCGTGTTCTCCTTCAGCTGCAGCACCACATTTTGAAAAATTCTTCCAGACATGGCCCGTCCTCCTCACCAAAAATCGTGCGGGTTCTTTTGTGCATTTCGTCAATGGTTACATTATATCGGGAAAAATGACAAAATGCAAGATGTTTTTTCTTTTTTCCACAAAACATTGTCATTTTTTTTGTGGAACATTTGAATTTTTGGAAATCACTATTCACAATTCCGCAACAACCTGACTTCATCCTCCGACAAAAAGCGAAACTCACCGGGGGAAAGGCCGGGATCCAATGTCAAATTGCCCATTTTCAGCCGCTTCAGGTACTCTACCGGCGCGCTGCAGGCAGCCAGCATCCGCTTCACCTGATGGAATTTCCCTTCCCGCAGGGTCACCAGCGCCTCACTGCGGGGCCCGGATGAGAGGATCTCCAGCCCTGCCGGAAGGCACCGGGTACCGTCCTCCAGCACCATCCCCTCCGCAAAGGCCCGGCAGTCCTCCGGAGACAAGGGCCCGGCGCAGCGAGCATAATACACTTTGTCCACATGATGGCGGGGAGAGAGAAGATCATGGGCCAGTCCCCCCTCGTTGGTCAGCAGAAGCAAGCCTTCCGTATCCTTGTCCAACCGTCCCACCGGAAAGAGGTTTTGCCGCCGCAGCTCCTCGGGCAGCAGATCCAGCACCGTTTTCCCACGGCCGTCCTCTGTGGCGGAGAGCACCCCGGCGGGCTTATGGAGCATAATCCATGTATATTTCCGGTAGGTCAGCGCCATGCCATCCACGGTGATGGATGCCGTCTCCGGATCCACCTTCTCCTCTGAGGATCGGGGGGCTGTGCCATCCACCAGAACGCGGCCCTGTCGGATGAGCAGCTTCACCTCCCGGCGGGAATATCGTCCCGTAGAGGCAATGATCTTGTCCAGCCGCTGCTGTTCCATGTGAGACTCCTCCTATTGGTAACTTTCCGCTTTATCTTATCATAAAGCCCGTGGAAAATGAATAGAAACATGCAGGAGGGATGGATATGCTGATTTGGACAACGCGGTTTTCCCGGAAAAAGGCCGGGATCGGCTTACTGGTCCTGATCCTGGCGGTAGCTGCGGCGCTCATTCTGGGAAAGACAGCCCCCGGCACGGATCCCCAGGAGCAGCCCCTGCTGGCCATCAATGAGGATCGGGTTGCTTATCTGGAATCCCTGGGATGGGAAGTAAACCCCGAGCCGGTGGAAACGCTGCAGTTCCTTCTGCCGGATACCCTGGAGGAACCCTACCTCAGCTACAACCAGCTGCAGTTGGCCCAGGGCTTTGATCTCACCCAATACACGGGAAAGCAGGTAACCCGCTACACCTATACGGTGACCAATGATCCCCGATGTGCCCAGGGCGTCCAGGCGAATCTGTACGTATGCGAGGAAGTCCCGGTGGCAGGCGACATTCTCTGTTCCGGTGCTGACGGATTCCAGGACACCCTGGTATATCCGGCAGCTGCGGATTGATCTCCGGGCAAAAAAAGAGACTGCCATATGGCAGTCTCTTTTTAAAAGCAGAGATTAGTCAGCGATGATCTCGGTGACAGCGCCGGAACCAACGGTACGGCCACCCTCACGGATAGCGAAACGCAGGCCCTTCTCAATGGCGATGGGGGTGATCAGCTCAACGCTCATCTCGACGTTATCGCCGGGCATGCACATCTCAGTGCCCTCGGGCAGAGTGATGACGCCGGTCACGTCGGTGGTACGGAAGTAGAACTGAGGACGATAGTTGTTGAAGAAGGGGGTGTGACGGCCGCCCTCGTCCTTGGTCAGAACGTAAACCTGGCCCTTGAACTTGGTGTGGGGATGAATGGAGCCGGGCTTAGCCAGAACCTGGCCACGCTCAATGCCATTACGATCCACGCCACGCAGCAGGGCGCCGATGTTGTCGCCGGCCTCAGCGTAGTCCAGCAGCTTGTGGAACATCTCGATACCGGTAACGACGGTCTTCTTCTTCTCGTCGG
>NZ_DAWBAJ010000016.1:0-46646 GCF_052306735.1 Dysosmobacter sp.
AGGTTGAAGTGCTGGAACACCATGCCCATCTTCTGGCGGTGCTGGTCGATGTCCAGCTTCACCAGCTTGCCCTCAGGGGTACGCACCTTCTTTTTGGTGATGTCCACCCCGTCAAACACGATGGAGCCGCCGGTGGGCTCTTCCAGCAGGTTCAGGCTCCGCAAAAAGGTGGACTTGCCGGAGCCGGAGGGCCCAATGACCACCATCACGTCGCCCCGGTCGATATTGACCGTGACGCCGTCCAGAGCCTTGATGGCGCCCTTGTTGTAGTATTTCTTCAGGTCGGTTACCTGAATCAGCTTATCTCCGGTCGCCACGGCTCATTCTCCTTTCGATATACGCAATCAGCTTGGAAAGTGGGAAGCACAGGCAGAAGTACAGTGCTGTGGCCACCAGCAGAGGCTCCATGATAATGAATGCGGAGGTCTTGATGGCATTGACCATGGCCATGATGTCCTGAACGCCGATGGTATAGGTAATGGCGGACTCCTTGATGATGGTAACGAATTCGTTCCCGATAGCGGGAAGAATGTTCTTGATGGCCTGGGGCAGGATGATAAACCGCAGGTTCTGGGTCTGGGTAAGCCCCAGGGACCGGGCAGCCTCCGTCTGGCCGCCGTCAATGGACTGGATGCCGGAACGGATGATCTCACACAGGTAGGCGCCGGAGTTCATGGCCAGGGCCACCACGCCGGGGAAGAAGCGGTTGAAGGCAATGAACCCGAAGATCTTGAAAGAAGGCAGATCGAACAGGGCGCTGAACACGCCGAAATAGATAATAAACACCTGGACCACCACGGGCGTAGAGCGAATGATTTCCACATAGGCAGTGGCCAGGAAACTCACCGGGTTGAAGCGGCTCAGATGCAGCAAAAAGCCGCCGTCCCGCAGATGGCCGTCCCGGGTCAGGCCCAGAAAACGGAACGGGCAGATGTTGGACATCCGCATAATGGCCAGCACCAAAGCCAGCACGAAACCGATCAACACGGTGAACAAGGCCAGCAGCACCGTGACGATCAGGCCCTCCTTAAACATGCCGGCGTAAGGCAGGAGGGCTTCGAAATTTTTCAGCTGGATAAAGGTTCCCATGGGGTGACCCCTTTCTCTATTTGTTCAAGACCCTTAAAAAACACGCCAATTCCTCCCCCAGCGTTCGGGGGAGGAATTGGAAAACACACAAAGGTGGCTCAGCCCTCAGCGGCCTGGCCGTTCTCGTCCAGCAGGCCCTCATAGGTGGTGCCGGAAGCCAGCTCATTGGCCTCGGTGACAAACTGGTCCATGGTGCCATCCTCCAGGACGGCAGCGATGGCACGGTTCACGCCCTCCAGCAGAGCGGCGTTGCCCTTGGAGACGCCCACCACGGAGCCTTCCTGCTCATAGGGGACATCCAGCAGCACGTTGAGGTCGGGATAATTCTTGGCATAGGTCTCAGCCACGACGGTCTCGATGTAGGCACCGTCCAGGTTGCCGGCCAGCAGGTCGGTAATGATATCGGGAACCTTGGGCAGCTGGATGATGTCGGCGTCGGGGGAGTTGGCCATGGCCAGATCCACCTGGATGGAGCCGGTCTGGGCACCGATGGAGTACTCAGCCTTGTTGGTATCCTCCAGGGAGGTAAACTTATCGGCATTGGCCTGAGTGGTCACAAAGGACTGGCCGCCGGTGTAGAAGATCTCGGAGAAGTCCATGATGTTCTCACGCTCGGGCTTGGGGGAGTAACCAGCCATGCCCAGGTCCACACTCTTGTTCTGCAGCTCCATCAAGGTGCCGTCGAAGTCCATGGGGACGACCTCCAGGGTCAAGCCCAGGTAGTCGGCGATGTACTGAGCCAGGCTCATCTCGAAGCCCGCCAGGGTGGCCTGGCCGTCCTCGCCGATGGCGTAGAACTCATAGGGGGCGAAGTCGGGGCTGGTAGCCACGGTAAGGGTGCCGGCGGTAACGGTGGTGATGGCGGCCTTCAGGTCCTCATCGCTCATGGAGGCGTAATCGGTGGTCTCCTCGGTAGCGGTATCGCCGTCGGTAGTCTCCTCGGTGGTCTCCTCAGAGCTGCCGCAGGCGGCCAGGCTCATGGTCATGGCCAGAGCCAGCAGCAATGCAAAAAACTTCTTCATATTGGTTTCATCCTCTTCCAAACGAATTTTCCAATCCTCCGCGGGCGCCGCAGCACCCTGCTTTGGAACATGCCCTACCTTATCACTTCCACCAGGCAATGTCAATGCTTTTCCACAAAAATATGAATAATTATTTGCCTTCGGTTTCCTATCTTTCCGTCATGATACCAAAAGCCGCCAAAAAAGCGGCAGGTTTTGGAGAAAATCCCCAAAACCTGCCGGAAGAAAAATGAATATTGAAATGAATATTCATCGTGCTTGTCCCAAATTCACTGCCCGGGCAGCCGGTATTTTTCCAGATCCCGATCCAGATCCGCGGAGAAATCTCCGCCAGCCTTGACGCTGTGTAGGTAGGCATGACGGTCCGCCTCGCCGTTGTGCTCCTCGATGATGGATACGGCGATGTTGGAGCAGTGATCGGACACCCGCTCGAAGTTGGTGAGCAGATCGTTGAGGACAAAGCCCAGCCGGATGGTGCACTCTCCCGTCTGCAGCCGCTGGATATGGCGCACCCGGATCTCTTCGATCAGGCGGTCCACCGTCTCCTCCAGAGGCTCCACGTTCTTGGCGGTATCGGGATCGTCGGCAGAAAAGCTGTTCAGCGCCTGATCCAGAATATCCCGCAGCGCGGAGAGCAGCACTTCCAGCTCCGCCTCTGCGGCGGCGGAGAAATGCAGCTCCTTTTCGTGGAGCTCCCGGGCGGATTCCTGGAGATTGAGAGCATGGTCTCCCAGGCGCTCGAAATCGCCGATGGCGTGCAGCAGGCGGGAAACGGTGCGGCTGTCGGCAATGGAGATGCCGTGCTGGGAGATCTCCACCAGATACCCACCCAGGCGATCCTCGTAGATATCCAGCTTGTCCTCATTTTCCAGGATCTCTGTCTCCCGGGACTCCTGGTAGTCGGAAAGCTGCTCAATGGCCAGCAGCACATTGCGCCGGGCAGTTTGTCCCATTTGGACGGTCATGTTCACGCACTCGCTGACGGCCACACCGGGGGTGCGCAGCAGCAGGGGATCCAGGAAGGCGAAATGCTCCTTCTTGGGCTCGCTCTTGATGAGTCTCCGCGCCAGCTGTTCCAGCTGGCGGGAGAACGGCAGCAGAATCACGGTGGTGAACACGTTGAACACCGTGTGGCAGAAGGCGATGCCCACTGCGCCCACAGGCTGGTTCATGAAGGCAAAGTGGAAGATCAGGTTCCCGCCGTAGAACAAAATCAGGCAGACCACGGTGCCGATGATATTAAAGGAGATATGGATCACCGCCACACGCTTGGCATTGCGGTTGACGCCGATGGAGCTCAGCAGGGCCGTGACGCAGGTGCCGATATTCTGGCCCATGATGATGGGGATGGCCATGCCATAGGTGATGGATCCCGTCAGCGCCAGGGCCTGCAGAATGCCCACAGATGCTGCGGAGGACTGGATGATGCCTGTAAACACAGCGCCCACCAGCACGCCCAGAAGGGGATTGTTGAAAGCGGTGAGGATGCTGGCAAACTCCGGCATATCGGCCAGAGGGCTCACAGCCTCCTTCATCAGCTCCATACCGTACATCAAAATGGAAAAGCCCACCATGATCCGGCCGATATCCCGGCGCTTCTGCTTTTTGGAGCCCATGATGAGAATGATGCCCACCAGGGCCACCAGGGGAGAGAAGTTCTCGGGCTTGAGGAGATTCACAAAAACATTTCCGCTCTCCAGCCCCGTCAAAGAGAGGATCCACGCAGTGAGGGTCGTTCCGATGTTGGAGCCCATGATGACGCCGATGGTCTGCCCCAGCTCCATGACACCGGAGTTCACCAGGCCCACCAGCATCACCGTCATGGCGGAGGAGGACTGGATGGCAATGGTGATTCCCGCCCCCAGCAGCAGGCTCTTGAAGGGGTTGGACGTCATGTTTTTCAGCAGGCGCTCCAGCTTGCCGCCGGCCATTTTTTCCAGGCTCTTGGACATAGTGGTCATGCCGTATAGGAAAAACGCCAGGCCTCCGCACAGCGTAAAAATGGAGAAGAGATCCATGGAACCGCTCCTTTTGATCTTCCATATTCCGGCCCCGTCCAGCGGCACCGGTTCTGATTTTATGATGCGCCACCATTATATATGCAAAATCAGGGCCTGGGAAGAGGCCGCATGTGGAAAATGAAAAATTTGCGTAAATTATTGTATGAAGTATGGAATAAGCCATGCGCATTTTGTGCAAAAAAACCGCCGCTTCTTCATAGAAGAAACGGCGGCTGTCAAAAGCGGTCTCAGGAAGGATCCTTCTGCCAAAATGCCCGGACGTCCTCCAACGCCCGGCGGCCGGCGAAGTAGCCGGACTGCCACATGCGCCGGATCTTGTCCAGATCCTTCTCCGTGCGGGAAAAGCCCGTGGTATCCTCCGGCGTGATCACCAGGACACGTCCTTCCCGCTCCAGGGCAAACAGTTCCTCACGGCTCCGGTTATAGCGCTCCGTGCGGGTCCGCAGATCTTCCACAAAGGCGGGATACCGGGAGAAGGCCCGGGCCAGGGCCGGGAAAGTCCGGTCCGGCGTCTTGCGGTAGCTGCGCTCCCGGGTCAGCACCACCACCACCCGGTCGCAGCCCTCCTCAAAAGCCCGCTTCCAGGGGATGGCGTCGGCGCAGCCGCCGTCCAGGTAGGGCTGGCCGTCAATGCGGATGATGGGGAACATCAGCGGAATGGCGCAGGTGGCCTGGAGCAGCAGGAAGTGCTCGTCCCGCCGGGGGACGGGCAGATACTCCGCCCGTCCGGTGTCCACATTGGTGACCACCGCCTCCACGGTGCCGGGATACGCCTCAAAGGCCGCGTAATCAAAAAGCACCAGCTGATTGGGAATGGTCTCATAGGAAAATTTCAGCCCAAAATAGGAGCGGTTACCGGGATTGAGCAGATTGCCCCAGCTCATGTACCGCCGATCCCG
Organism: Dysosmobacter sp.; assembly: GCF_052306735.1. Classification (NCBI taxonomy): domain Bacteria; kingdom Bacillati; phylum Bacillota; class Clostridia; order Eubacteriales; family Oscillospiraceae; genus Dysosmobacter; species Dysosmobacter sp. The sequence continues at coordinate 5,032 of NZ_DAWBAJ010000016.1, forward strand.
GGCATAGGTGGTCAGCAGCTTCAGGTTCCGTCGGCTCTGCCGGGAGAGATAGCTGACGCCATAGGCGATCCCGGCGGAGACGCCCACCGTGTAATCCGGCAGAGGCACTCCCGCGTCCAAAAACGCGTCGCACACGCCGGAGGAAAAGATGGTGCGCAGGGCGCCGCCCTCCAGCACCAGTCCGGTCTTCATGCTCGTCACTTCCTTTTTCAAAATCCATCCGCCGTCTTTCGGGCCGCCGGAGTTGTTTTTCCCCATACGGAGCACGGTTCTCAGAAGAATTCGTTCCGCTTCAGTATACCATCGCCGCCGAAAAAAGTAAACCGGACGCCGCAGCCCCGAATCCAGGTCCGGTTGTCTCCCTATCGTGGACAAATTATAAATTTTTTTCCGCGCCCTATTACTTTTCAAGCGTAATATGCAGGAGATTTTTCATTATTTGAAGGATTTCTGTCGTTTTTAAGAGTGGCGAGTTGTGCTATTTGCTGTGCTAAAGTACATTTTTTTAAAAATTACTTGTATATTTTGACAAAGCCATGTATAATTCTTTTTGGAATCACCGGGAATTCCTTCCCGGATTCTGAAATTTTGGATTTTTACAAAGGAGGGAAATGCCATGCAGCCTGCGGACACCCGTTACCAGAACTACATTCAGGTTCTGCGTGAAGAGCTTGTCCCGGCCATGGGGTGTACTGAGCCGATCGCCATTGCATATGGCGCGGCGAAGGCACGCGAGGTGCTGGGATGCTTGCCGGAGACTGTGCTGGTGGAAGCCAGCGGAAACATCATCAAGAACGTCAAGAGTGTGGTGGTGCCTAATACGGGCGGCCTTCACGGCATTGAAGCCGCTGCGGCAGCCGGTATTGTTGCTGGAAAGGCCGACAAGATCCTGGAGGTCATTGCCGAAGTATCCGACGAGGACAAGGCAGCCATCAAGGCGTATCTGGACAGCCACGAGATCAAGGTCCTTCCTGCGGAAGGGGATGTCATTTTCGACATCATCCTGACACTGCGGGCAGGAGCGTCTTTCGTCAAGCTGCGCATCTCGGATTATCACACCAATATCGTCTATGTGGAAAAGGATGGCGAGGTCCTGCTGGAAGCGGGCCACACCGCCGACTCTCCCGCTGCCGCCTCCCTGACGGACCGCAGCTTCATGTCCGTGCAGGATATTCTGGAGTTCGTGGAAACCATGAACGTGGATGACGTGCGGGAGATGGTGGAGCGTCAGATCAATTATAACTACGCCATCGCCGAGGCCGGTATCGCCGGCAACTGGGGCGCCAATATCGGCTCCGTGCTGCTGCGCAACTACGGCGACGATGTGAAGGTCCGTGCCAGGGCCATGGCCGCCGCCGGATCCGACGCCCGCATGAGCGGCTGCGAACTGCCGGTGATCATTGTCTCCGGCAGCGGCAACCAGGGCATCACCGCTTCCGTTCCCGTCATCGTATATGCGAAATATTTGGACGTGGATCACGATACAATGGTAAGGGCCGTGACCCTCTCCGACCTGCTGACCATCCACCTGAAGACCGGCATCGGCCGTCTGTCCGCCTACTGCGGCGCAGTCAGCGCCGGGTGTTCCAGCGGCGCGGCCATCGCCTGGCTGCTGGGCGGCGGCTATGAGGGCATCACGCACGCCCTGGTGAACTCCCTGGCTACGGTGTCCGGCATGATCTGCGACGGTGCCAAGCCGTCCTGCGCCGCTAAGATCGCCACTGCTGTGGATGTGGGTATCCTGGGCTATCAGATGTACAAGGACGGCCAGCAATTCTACGGCGGTGACGGCATCGTCACCAAGGGTGTGGAAAACACCATCCGCAATATCGGTCGTCTGGGCCATGACGGCATGCGGGAGACGGATAAGGAGATTATCCGGATCATGACCGGTCTGTGACCCATACACAATCTTTTTAGGAGGGTATCACCATGAAAATCATCAAGAGCTTGCCGTTCAAGCTGCTGGTGGGCGTAGTCCTGGGCATCCTGATCGGCCTGGTCATCCCCAACGGCGGCATTTTGCAGGTGATCGTCACCGTCAAGTACATCCTCAACCAGCTGATCTCCTTCTGCGTGCCCCTGATCATCATCGGCTTCATCGCCCCGTCCATCGTCAAGCTGGGCTCCAACGCCTCCCGGATGCTGGGCGTGGCGCTGCTGATCGCCTATGTCTCCTCTGTGGGTGCGGCCCTGTTCTCCATGGCCGCCGGCTACGCCATCATCCCCAACCTGAACATCGTCTCCACTGTGGACGGCCTGAAGGAAGTGCCCGAGGCCATCTTCCAGCTGGACATCCCGGCCATCATGTCCGTCATGAGCGCCCTGGTGTTCTCCGTGCTGGTGGGCCTGGCCGCCACCTGGACCAATGCCAAGGTCATCGCCAACGTGCTCCAGGAGTTCCAGGAGATCGTGCTGAAGATCGTCACCAAGGTCATCATCCCCATCCTGCCCATTTTCATCGCCTGCACCTTCTGCACGCTGTCCTATGAGGGCACCATCACCAAGCAGCTGCCCATCTTCCTGATCGTGGTCATCATCGTCATGATCGGCCATTACATCTGGCTGGCTCTGCTGTACGGCCTGGGCGGCGCCTACTCCGGCACCAACCCCATGGAAGTGCTCAAGCACTACGGCCCCGCTTACATCACTGCTGTGGGCACCATGTCCTCCGCCGCCACCTTGGCCGTGGCCCTGCGCTGCGCTAAGAAGGCCAAGACCCTGCGCCCCGACATGGTGGACTTCGGCATCCCCCTGTTTGCCAACATCCACCTGTGCGGCTCCGTTTTGACGGAGGTCTTCTTCGTGATGACCGTCAGCAAAATCCTCTACGGCTCCATCCCCTCCATCGGCACCATGATCCTCTTCTGCGTGCTGCTGGGCGTGTTCGCGGTAGGCGCCCCCGGCGTCCCCGGCGGCACCGTCATGGCCTCCCTGGGCCTCATCATCTCCGTGGTGGGCTTCGACGACACCGGCACGGCCCTGATGCTCACCATCTTCGCCCTGCAGGACTCCTTCGGCACCGCCTGCAACGTCACCGGCGACGGCGCCCTGACCCTGATGCTCACCGGCTATGCCAAAAAGCACAACATCGAGGAGAAGAAGATCGACTTCACCATGTGATTGCTCCTGCATCCCCGGCGCCCGCTCTTTCGAGCGGGCGCTTTTTTTGTAAAAACGTCTCTTCCCCCTTGACATTTCAAATTATACAGTCGTATAATACAGTTAACTTATACAGCTGTATAATATTCAAAGGAGGTGTCATGACCATGGAAGAGACCATTCGGCGGCTGGGGGACGCGGAGCTGGAGATCATGCAGGCGGTGTGGGCCGCCGGGGAGCCGGTGAGCTCCACCTATGTCCAGCAGGCCCTGCGGGGCCGCCGGGACTGGGCCCTGGGGGCGTTGATGACTGCCCTGGGCCGCCTTTGCGACAAAGGCTTTCTCCGCCGGGAAAAGCAGGGGCGCAACAATCTCTACGCCCCGCTGATCGATGAGCGGACGTATCAGCAGCGGGAGGGCCGCACCATTCTGGAGCGGCTCTACGGCAACTCCGTCACCGGCCTGGTGGCGGCCCTGTACGACGGCCACTCCATCAGTGACCGGGATCTGGCGGAGCTGCGCCGCTTTTTGGAGGAAAAGGAGGCATCCCATGAGTGAGCTTTGGAGCATCCCTCTGGTGCGGATCTCCGCCGCCGTGGGGGCGGCGGCTGCCGCCATCACACTGCTGACGCCCCTGTGGGACCGGCATCTCCAAACAGCAGGCCGCCGGAGGGTGTGGTGTTTGCTGGTACTGGCGCTGCTGATCGCCCCCTGGCTGCATCTGCCCATTCCCGCCGCGCCGGCGGCCGCTCCTTCTCAAGCGGCAGCGGAAGAAGCCGTGGCGGTGCAGGTGCTGCCGGACACGGCCCCGGCGGATCCTATGCAGCCGTTGGAGCCTGCTCCCGCCGGGGAAGCGTCTCACGGCGTCCCGGAGACAGCGGCGGTGCCTTCCACCCGCATCTCACCAAAAGCTGCGGCAGCGGGGCTGTATCTGGCGGGCGTGATTCTCTTTCTCCTCTATCAGATCACCGGGCACCTGCTCTTTTCCCGGAAAGTCCGGCGCTGGGCCCGGCCTGTATCGGACCCAGCCCTGCTGGCCCAATACCGGGTCCTGACGGCCCGGGACCGCCGTCCGCCCCGGCTGCTGGTGCTGCCGGGCCTGGCCTCCCCCATGCTGACGGGACTGCTGCGTCCGGCGCTGCTGCTGCCCCAGGGAACGGAAAAGCCGCAGACGGCCCAGTGGGTCCTGCGCCATGAGCTGACCCACTGGCGGCGCCGGGACCTTTTGTGGAAAGTCCTGGCTCTTGCAGCCAACGCCCTCCACTGGTTCAATCCCCTGGTGTGGCTGCTGCGGCACCGGCTGGACCGGGATCTGGAGCAAAGCTGCGACGAATCCGTTCTGCAAAATGCGGATGCGGCGGACCGCCGGGCATACGGAGCGGTGATCCTCTCCGCCGCCTCCGGCGGACGGTATCCGGCGGTGTCCACCTCCCTGCGGGGCGGGGCCGGAGCCCTGCGCCATCGGCTGGGGCGGATTCTGGACGCTCCCCGGAAGCGGGGACGGGGCTGGTCGGTGCTGTGCGGCGTGCTGTGTCTTGCCCTGGTGCTCTCCGCCTGCGTCCGGGAGGAGGTTCCGGCAGAAGCGGGCACCGCTGACCAGACTTCTGGGGACACCGCGGCTCCGGAAGTAACCGGAGAGCGGAAAAGCGCCGACATCTATACGGTGCTGATCGCCGGTCAGGCAGGCCCCGACAGCAATACCGACGCCATCCTCCTGGCCTCCTACGACGTCACGGGCCAGCAAATGACGGTTTTGAACATCCCCCGGGACACCATGGTGAACGTCCCTTGGGATATAAAAAAAATTGGCTCCGTGTACCAGTATTACGGCGGCGGAGAGGAGGGCATGGCCCGGCTGCGGGAGACCGTCACGGAGCTGGTGGGCTTCGCCCCGGACTATACCATTCAGGTGGAGTGGGACGCCGTGGGGGAGATGGTGGACGCCATGGGCGGCGTGTATTTTGACGTGCCTATGGATATGGATTACGAGGACCCCTATCAGGATCTCTCCATCCATATCAGCAAAGGGCCTCAAACTCTCAACGGGGAACAGGCCATGGGCGTCATCCGGTTCCGGGAGGGAAAAAACGGTTACTCCAACGGTGATATCGGCCGCATTGAGACCCAGCAGGCGTTTCTCAAAGCCATGGCAGAGCAGCTGCTCCAGGTTCAAAATCTCTCCAAGATCAACCAGTTTACCCAGGTGCTTGCGGAAAATGTCACTACCGACCTCTCCCCGTCCAATCTTCTCTGGTTTGCCCAGCAGGCCGTCCTGGGGGGATTGCAGGCGGAGGATATCCGGTTTGTCACGCTGCCCGGGGAAGGCGTCTCCGCCTGGAGCCGCACCTATCACCAGCACCTCTCCTACATCATTCCCCAGCAGGATGCCCTGGTGGAATTGGTCAACGACTCCCTCAGCCCCTTTCAGTCCGAAGTCACCCGGGAGGACCTGGCCCTCATGTCCGTGGACAGCCAGGGTGCCCTCCACTGTACCTCCGGCCCGGTGGCAGACACCCAGGCGGCCGCGCCTGTGGCCTGAATATTCGCCCTTTTCAGATGCCCGCTCTTTGAGCGGGCATCTTTTTTGCGCGTTTTTTCAAACATCAAAACAATCTTCCATGGAAAACGCATGAAATGGGCAAAAGCAGGCAACCTAACGGACGACCACTGTAACGATCCCCAAAAAGGAGTGACCTCATTGGAAACCGGAATTCACAACACCTCCGAAATCGGGCGGCTGCGCCGCGTGATGCTGCACCGACCCGGCGGAGAGCTGGAAAATCTCATGCCCGAATACCTGGAACGGCTGCTGTTTGACGACATCCCCTATCTGCGGGAGGCCCAGCGGGAGCACGACGCCTTTGCCGACTGTCTGCGGGGACAGGGGGTGGAGGTGGTGTACCTTTCCGACCTGGTGGCAGAGTCCATCACCGACGGAGAGGTGCGCCGGGATCTGCTGCGCCAGTTCCTGGACGAGGCGGATCTCCGTTCTCCCCGCCTGCGGGAGAGCCTGGAGGACTATCTGGGCGCCCTGCCCGACCGGGAGATGATCGCCGCCATGATGGCGGGCGTCCGCAAAAGCCAGCTGCGCCGGGAGGGCGTGCGGCTGGGAGACTACCTCTCGGACGCCGGGGACGACTACCCCTTCGCCGTGGATCCCCTGCCCAACCTCTACTTCACCCGGGACCCCTTCGCCACCATCGGCACCGGCGTGTCCATCCACAAGATGCACACCCCCACCCGCAACCGGGAGACCCTCTTCGGCAAGTTTATCTTCCAGCACCATCCCGTCTACAAAAACGCCCCCCAGTGGTATGACCGGGGGGAGACCTCCTCTTTGGAGGGCGGCGATATCCTGGTGCTCTCCCCCCAGGTGCTGGCGGTGGGCATCTCCCAGCGCACCCAGGAGGACTCCATCGATGCTCTGGCGGAGACGGTGCTCTCCCGCAGCAAGACCTTCAAAAAGGTGCTGGCCTTCAACATCCCCAAAACCCGCTCCTTCATGCACCTGGACACGGTGTTCACCATGGTGGACTACGACAAGTTCACCGTCCACCCCAACATTCTCAAGGAGATTACCGTGTTTGTCATGGAGCTGGATGAGGGGGGCAAAATGTCCATCCGGCAGGAGGACGGCCGCCTGGAGGATATCCTCAAGGAGCACCTGGAGCTGGACGCCGTGAAATTGATCCCCTGCGGACAGGGCAGCGAGATCGATGCCGCCCGGGAGCAGTGGAGCGACGGGTCCAACACGCTGGCCATCGCCCCCGGAGAGGTGGTGGTGTACTCCCGCAACTATGTTACCAACCGCTCTTTGGAGGAGGCGGGAGTCCGGATCCACGAGATCCCCAGCGCGGAGCTCTCCCGTGGCCGAGGCGGTCCCCGGTGCATGTCCATGCCGTTGTGGCGGGACGATCCCTGAAATCCTCAACATTTTTCAACATCAACTTCAAAGGAGACTGACATTATGGCTGTGAATCTGAAAGGCCGGAGCTTTCTGACCCTCAACGACTTTGCCCCCTGCGAGATCCGGTACCTGCTGGACCTGGGCCACGACCTCAAGGCCAAGCGCCGCGCCGGCATCCCCGGCAAGACCCTGGAGGGCAAGCACATCGTGCTGCTCTTTGAAAAGACCTCCACCCGCACCCGGTGCTCCTTCGAGGTGGCCGCCACCCAGGAAGGTGCCCACGTCACCTATCTGGACGCCGGCAGCTCCCAGATGGGCAAGAAGGAGTCCCTGGAGGACTCTGCCAAGGTGCTGGGCCGCTTCTTCGACGGCATCGAGTACCGGGGCTTTGACCAGCAGGCCGTGGTGGACCTGGCCAAGTACTCCGGCGTTCCCGTGTGGAACGGCCTCACCGACGCCGACCATCCCACCCAGATCCTGGCGGACATGATGACCATTGAAGAGCACTGCCACAAGCCCTTGAACCAAGTGAAGGTGGTCTTCCCCGGCGACGTGCGCAACAACATGTGCTACGCCTGGATGATCGGCGCCGCCAAGATGGGCATGCACTTCGTGGGTATCGGCCCGGACTCCCTGGCCAAGGAGATGGATCAGGAGATCCTCCGCTCCACCGCCGCCACCGCCAAGGAGACCGGCGCCCGCATCGAGATCACCAGCGACATGTCCGCTGTCAAGGACGCCGACGTCATTTACGGCGACATCTGGGCCTCCATGGGCGAAGAAGCCCTGATCCCCGAGCGCACCAAGCTCCTCTCCCCCTACCGGGTGACGGAGGAGGTGCTCCAGGCCACCGGGAACCCCCATGTGCTGTATATGCACTGCCTGCCCTCCTTCCACGACTTTGAGACGAAGCTGGCCAAGGAGTGGAAGGACAAGGGCGTGGATATCCGGGAGGTCACCGACGAAGTCTTCCGGGGCAAGCACTCCGTGGTCTTTGACGAGGCGGAAAACCGGATGCACTCCATTAAGGCCGTGCTGGTGGCCACCATCGGCGCCTGATGGCCGCTGAGGGAGGGGAGCTTTTGGAAAAACGGAAATTCCGGATGCCCACCGCCTACACCATCCTCTTTCTGCTGATCGTGGCGGTGGCCGCCGCCACCTGGATCATTCCCGCCGGATCCTACGACTACGTGGACGGCGTGCCGGTGGCAGGGACGTACCACGCCGTGGAGGCCGCCCCCCAAGGGGTGGGAGATGTGCTCAAGGCCGCCTTCTCCGGCTTCTACGATGCGGTGGACGTGTGCCTGTTCATTTTGATGGTGGGCGGCTTTTTAAGCATCGTCATGAAAACCGGCGCCATTGACGCCGGGGTGGGGGCCGTCATCGCCCGGCTGGGAGGCCGGGAGATGTGGCTGATTCCCATTTTGATGCTGTTTTTCGGCCTGGGGGGCACCACCTACGGCATGTGGGAGGAGACCATGGCTTTTTACCCCCTGCTGATCCCGGTGTTTCTGGCGGCAGGATACGACGCCGTGGTAGGCATCAGCGTCATTTTGCTGGGGGCCGGCGCCGGCGTCATTGCCTCTACCGTGAACCCCTTTGCCACCGGCATTGCGGCGGGCTTTGCCGGGGTCTCCCTGGGAGACGGCATTTTGCTGCGGCTTTTGCAGTGGATCGTCTTTGAAGGGGCGGCCATCTGGTTTGTGATGGCCTACGCCCGGCGTGTCAAGCACGATCCCGCCCGGTCGGTAGTGGGCGTGGGCGCCGGACGACTCCAGGTGAGCAGCACCAGCGACTCCATGCCTCTGACATCCCGGCGCAAAGCCATTCTGGCGGTCTTTGCCCTGACGTTTCTGGTGATGACCTACGCCGTTATCCCCTTTGACGAGATGGGCCTGGCCCTGCCCACCCTGGGCTGGTGGTTCCCGGAGCTCTCGGCGCTGTTCCTGGTGGGCGGCGTCATCGTGGGACTCATGGACCACATGGGGGAGGAGGAGCTGGTGGAGACCTTTGTGGCAGGCTGCGCGGATCTCTTGGGCGTGGCCTTCATCATCGGCATCAGCCGGGGCATCACCGTCCTCATGGCCGACGGCCGCATTACCGACACCATCCTCCACTGGGGGGAGGAGGCTCTTTCCGGAGCGGGCAGCGTCAGCTTCGTGCTGCTGGTCTTTTTGCTCTACCTGCCCCTGACGGTGCTGATCCCCTCCTCCTCGGGCCTTGCCACCCTCTCCATCCCCATCATCGCCCCTCTGGGGCGCTTTGCCGGGGTAGGGGGCGACCTGGTGGTTACGGCCTTCCAGTCTGCCTGCGGCCTGGTGAACATCGTAACGCCCACTGCGGCGGTGGTAATGGGCGCGTTGGCCCTGGGCCATGTACCCTACGACCGCTGGATCAAATTCGTGTGGAAGCTGGCGCTGTATTTCCTGGCGCTGACGCTTGTGTTTCTGGCAGCAGGTGCGCTGCTGGCGTGAAAAAAGATCCCGTTCCTTTCGGAACGGGATCTTTCTTTTGCGCTTTTTCAGTTCTTGTGCTTGCCCAGGTAGGCTTCCTTGACCTTTTCGTTGGCCAGCAGCTCCGCACCGGTACCGGACATGGTGATCTTGCCGGTTTCCAGCACGTAGGCGAGATCCGCGATCTTCAAGGCCATGTTGGCGTTCTGCTCAATGAGGAGGATGGTGACGCCCTGGTGGTTGATCTCCCGGATGATGGAGAAGATGTCCTGCACCACCAGCGGGGCAAGGCCCAGAGAGGGCTCATCCAGCATCATCAGCTTGGGGCGGGACATCAGGGCCCGGCCCACGGCCAGCATCTGCTGTTCGCCGCCGGAAAGGGTGCCCGCCGCCTGCCAGGAACGCTCCTGGAGCCGGGGGAAGAGCTCGTAGACCCACTGGATATCCTCTTCCACACTGTCCTTGTCGGTGCGCAGGTAGGCGCCGATGCGCAGGTTCTCCAGCACCGTCAGATCCGGGAACACCCGCCGTCCCTCCGGCACCAGGGTGATGCCCTTGGGCACGATGCGGTCGGGAGAGAGGCCGGTGATGTCCTCTCCCTGAAGGTGGATGCGTCCTGCGGCGGGCCGCACCAATCCCGCGATGGTCCGCAGGGTGGTGGACTTGCCGGCGCCGTTGGCGCCGATGAGGGTGACGATCTTCCGCTCGGGCACCTCGAAGGTGATGCCCTTGACGGCCTCGATGCCGCCGTAGCTGACTTTCAGTTCATCAATTTTCAGCATCGTCTGCCACCCCCAAATACGCCTCGATGACCCGAGGATTGTTCTGGATCTCCTGCGGAGTGCCCTGGGCGATGAGCCTGCCGAAGTCCAGGACGTAGATGCGGTCGGAGATCTGCATGACCAGGTCCATGTGGTGCTCGATGATGAGCACCGTTAGATCGTACTCGCTGCGGATCTTGCGGATGAAGTCCGCCAGCTCCTGGGTCTCCTGGGGGTTCATGCCCGCGGCGGGCTCATCCAGCAGCAAGAGCTTCGGCTGCGTGGCCAGGGCCCGGGCGATCTCCAGACGGCGCTGGAGGCCGTAGGGCAGGGAGCCTGCCACCTCGTCTTTCAGGTGGGCGAGATTCTGCTCCTCCAGAAGCGCCATGGACTCCTGCTGCATCCGCTCCTCTTCCTTGCGGTTGAGGCGGAAGGTGGCAGAGAAGACATTCTGCTTGGCCCGCATGTGCTTGGCAATGAGGACATTTTCCAGTACGGAGAGCTTGGAGAACAGACGGATATTCTGGAAGGTCCGTGCGATGCCCAGGGCCGTGATCTTATCCGGGGTGGGGGCGATGGCCTGGGTATACATGCCCTTTTGCTCCCCAGCGTAGAGCTTTTGCATCTTGCCCTGGGGATGGTTTTCCACCATGGTCTCCCCCAGGAAGGAAACCCGGCCGTTGGTGGGCTGGTAGACGCCGGTGATGCAGTTGAAGGCCGTGGTCTTGCCGGCGCCGTTGGGGCCGATAAGGGCCACGATCTCCCCCTTGTTGACCTCCAGGTTCAGATCGTTGACGGCCACCACACCGCCGAACTGCATGGTCACATGTTCCAGGCGAAGGACGTTCTCACTCATTTCGCCGCCTCCTTTGCTTGCGGTTTTTTGCGGCGCCGGAAGAGATCGGTGAGCTCCTTGTCACCCATGATGCCCCGGCGGAAGAACAGCACCACGATCATGATGACCACGGAGAAGACCACCATGCGGAAGCCGTTGCGGAACAGGCCCGACTGGATCCCCAGGAAGGAGCCCATATCCAGGCCCCGGAGCCACCACTCCGAGCAGGCCACATACAGGAAGGTGGCCAGGACGCTGCCGGTAATGGAGCCGATGCCGCCGATGACCACGATCAGCAAAATCTCATAGGTCATGGTAGAGGTATACACCATGGCCTGGGCGTTGCTGGCGTACATGGCGAAGAGGGCGCCGCCCACACCGGCGAAGAAGGAGCTGATGCAGAAGGAGAGCATCTTGTGGTGGGCCAGGTTGATGCCCATGGCCTCCGCGGCGATCTCATCCTCCCGGATGGCCTTGAAGGCCCGGCCGTAGGAGGAGTTGATGAGCATGACGATAATCGCCAGGCAGATCATCATGATGAGGATGGGGAAGGCGGTGGAGAGATACAGTGTGCCGCCGTTTGCCAGCTTGATGTTGAAGCTGGAGAAAATGGGGATCTGGGTGATCATGTTTGCGCCGTTGGTGACGGGGCCCAGGGCCTGCCACTGGAAGATGGCCCGGATGATCTCCGCGAAGCCCAGCGTGGCGATGGCCAGATAGTCGCTCTTGAGCCGCAGGACGGGGAGGCCGATCAGGTAGGCGAAGATGGCCGCCACCAATCCGCCCAGGATGATGGCCAGCAGCACGCCCAGCGTCAGGGCCACCATGCCGCCGGCACCCTCAGAGCCGAAGATGCCGTAGAAGATGTCCGGCAGGGAGAACTTCACGGCGGAGCCGCCGTAGAGGTAGTAGACCGTATCCTTGGCGGCCACAGGGACCGTCAAAATGGCATAGGTGTAAGCGCCCAGCAGCATAAAGCCCGCCTGGCCCAGGGAAAAGAGGCCCGTAAAGCCGTTGAGCAGGTTCATGGACACGGCCACCAGGGTATACACCGCGCCCTTTTTCAGCACGGTGAAGAGCTGGCCGTTGGGCCCCATGGTATTTTCCAGGATGATCACCAGGGCCAGCACGGCCACAGCGCCGATGAAGCCCGCCAGGGCGCCCTTGTTGACTGTCTTTTTCCGAATCATTTCCTGCGCCCCCTTTACACTTTGTCGGTGGCCTTCTCACCGAAGAGGCCGGTGGGCTTGACCACCAGGATCACGATGAGCAGGGCGAAGGTGAAGGCGTCCACGAAGGTGGTGGCCCCTTCAAAGGGCAGGGCCTTGATGATATTTTCGCAGATGCCGATGAGGAATGCACCGATGACGGCCCCGGGAATGGAGCCGATGCCGCCGAATACCGCCGCCACGAAGGCCTTCAGCCCCGGCATGGCGCCGGCGGTGGGGGTGATATAGGGATAGTTGGTAAAGTACAAAATGGAGCCCAGGGCCGCCAGGGCGGAGCCGATGATGAAGGTCATGGAGATGACGGAGTTGATCTTGATGCCCATCAGCTGGCTGGTCTCAAAGTCCTTGGCCACGGCCCGCATGGCCATGCCGATCTTGGTGTGGTTGATGAGCTGCACCAGGGCGATCACCAGCACCACCACCAGAATGGGGGTGACCACCGTCACCAGGGTGGTGGAGGCCCCGCCGATGGTGACCATCTTGGAGAGGGCGGGAATGGTGGGGTAGTTCATGGGCTGGCCGCCGGTGACGAAGGTGGCGGTGTTTTGCAGCAGGTAGCTGACGCCGATGGCGGAGATCATGACGCTCATCCGGGGCGCCGAGCGCAGGGGCTTATAGGCCACCCGCTCAATGATGAAGCCCAGGGCAACCGTCAGCACGATCACCAGCAGCAGCGTCACAGGCAGGGGCAGCCCCATGGTGGTAAGATAGATGGCGATGAGGCCCGCCACCATGAACACGTCGCCGTGGGCGAAGTTGATGAGGCGCAAAATGCCGTACACCATGGTATACCCAATGGCGATGAGGGCGTACTGTCCTCCCACGGAGATACCGGAGAGCAGTACGGAAATGGCGTATTCCACAAAAGGTTCCTCCCTTGTTTGCAGATTTGGGCGGTCTTGAAAAGGACCCTCCCGCCGTCCCTTTCAGGACCGCCCAGAACCGGACTCCCGGAACCGGGAGACATGGGCTTGGCGGGGGTAGGGACCCCCGCCAAGCTGACAGCATGTGTGTTCTCAGGCGGTCTGGGACTTCTCCAGCGTCCAGGCGCCGGCAGCCGTGTCGCACACCTTGATATAGGCAGTGTCGCGGACGGCGTCGCCGTTGGTGTCGTCGAAGGCAATGTGGCCGGAGACACCGTCATAGGTGACGTCCCACAGAGCCTGCTGGACAGCGGCGGAATCCGTGGAACCGGCGGCCTTGAGGGCCTCCAGGGCCACATAGTAGGCGTCATAGCCCATGGCAGTCACAGCCGCGATGGTGTCGTCGCCGCCGTTGGCGGTCTTGGCGTCGGCGTTGTTGTTGATATAGTCCTTGATGCCCGCGTCGAAGTCGGGGTTGCCGCCTTCCTGATAGAAGGTGGAGACGTAGAGCTGGATGTTGGTGCCCTTGGCAGCCTCCAGGACCTTGTTGTCGTCCAGGGTATCAGAGCCCAGGAAGGGGATGTCGATGCCCAGCTTGGCAGCCTGGGAGACGATCTGGGTGGCATAGGCGATGGAGACGGGGGTGAAGATGACCTCGGCGCCCTCGCTCTTGGCCTTGTTCAGGTAAGAGGTGAAGTCGGAGTTGTTCTTGGGGAAGGAGTCCTTGACCACGGTGCCGCCGGCGGCGGTGAAGGCCTGCTCGAAGAAGGCGATGAGGCCCTGGTCATACTCGTTGCCCTGCTCGCCCAGCAGGTACGCCTTCTTGGCGCCGAACTTCTCACCGGCGAAGTTGGCCAGAACGGTGCCCTGGAAGGGATCCAGGAAGCAGATGCGGAAATAGTAGTCGTTGCCGGCGGTGACGTTGGGGTTGGTGCAGGTGACGCCGATGGCAGGGATGCCCGCGTCACGGAAGGTGTTGCCGGCGGCGATGGACACGCCGGAGCCGTAGGAGCCCAGCACGATGCTCACGCCCTCGCTGACCAGCGTGGAAGCGGCAGAGGGTGCCTTGGACGTATCGGAGCCATTGTCGGCATAGACCAGCTCCACATTGTAGGTCTCGCCGCCGATGTCCACGGTGGGCGTCTCGGAGTTGGCGAACTGCATGCCCAGCATTTCCTTCTTGCCGCCGGAGGCGGAGTCGCCGGAGGCGGGCTCAAACACGCCGATCTTGACGACCTTGTCGCCGGAGCCGCTATCGCCGGTGGTGTCGGCAGTCTCGCCGCTGGTGCCGCTGGAGCCGCAGGCCGCCAGAGACAGCGTCATGGCCATGGCCAGAACCAATGCCAGAATCTTCTTCATAGCTTCTTTTCCTCCTGATCCTCTTGGGAGCCTCTTCCACGGCCCCCAATGTAATAATGGCATTCTAAGAGATTTTGCCCCGGTTTTCAAGATTCATAATTCACAGAAAGAAACGCCGTTTTTTCTGCCTCCAGGCCGCCTGTCCTCTCCATTATCCGGTCATTTGTCCTCTGTACGTGGACAGTCGTGAAAATCAATTTTAAAACTATGGAATTTTGTCCGCAGCTGGGAGACAGTCTTTTTCGTGATTTTGCCCATCTTGGGAGAAATTTTTCAGGCATTTTTAACTTTTTCTTGGTTCAAAAAAACCGCCGCGGAAAACCGCGGCGGTTTTTGTCAGAAATCAGGATCACTGGGAATCGGCGGCGTCCTCCGCCGGAGGGGCGGGCTTTTCGTCAAAGACCGCCAAAAAGGCCTCTTGATCCATGGTCTCGTGCTCCAGCAGATACTGGGCCACGGTGTCCAGCTTGCGCCGGTTGTCCCGGAGGATGGACTCGCAGCGGTCGTAGGAGCGCTGCACCAGGGCCTTGACCTCCTCGTCGATCTGGGCGGCTACAGCCTCGGAATAGCTGCGGCCCTGGGTCATGGTGCGGCCGATGAACACCTCGTCGTGGCCGGACTCGAAGGAGACGGTGCCGATCTTGTCGCTCATGCCGTAGGAGGCCACCATCTTCCGGGCGATCTCCGTGGCACGCTGGATGTCGTTGCTGGCGCCGGTGGAGATGTCTCCCAGGCACAGCTTCTCCGCCACCCGGCCGCCCAGCAGGGCCACGATCTGATCTTCCATATACCGCTTGGAGAGGTAGGAACGGTCCTCCTCCGGCAACGAGATGGTCATGCCGCCGGCCTTGCCCCGGGGCACAATGGTGATCTGGGTAACGGGATCATGGTCCGGCAGGACGTGCATCACCACCGCGTGGCCCGCCTCGTGATAGGCGGTGAGTTCCCGCTCATGCTGGGGGATGATGCGGCTTTTCTTCTCAGGGCCGGCAATGACCTTGATCTCCGCCTCCTTGAGATCGGCCATGGTGATGAACTTGCGCTTGCGGCGGGCGGCCAGCAGGGCGCCCTCGTTGATGAGGTTCTCCAGGTCGGCGCCGGTGAAGCCGGGAGTCCCCTGGGCCAGGCGCTTGAGATCCACATCCTCCGCCAGGGGCTTGCCCTTGGCGTGAACCTGTAGGATCTCTTCCCGGCCCTTGATATCCGGCAGGCCCACGTAAATCTGCCGGTCGAACCGGCCGGGGCGCAGCAGGGCGGGATCCAGCACGTCGGCCCGGTTGGTGGCGGCCAGAACCACCACGCCCTCGTTGGCGGCGAAGCCGTCCATCTCCACCAGCAGCTGGTTGAGGGTTTGTTCCCGCTCGTCGTGTCCGCCGCCCAGGCCTGTGCCTCTCTGGCGGCCCACAGCATCGATCTCATCGATAAAGACGATGGCGGGGGAGTTCTTCTTGGCCTGGTCAAAGAGGTCCCGGACGCGGCTGGCGCCTACGCCCACGTACAGCTCCACAAAGTCGGAGCCGGAGATGGAGAGGAAGCCCACCCCGGCCTCTCCGGCCACAGCCTTGGCCAGGAGGGTCTTGCCGGTGCCCGGAGGGCCTACCAGCAGCACGCCTTTGGGAATCCGGGCGCCCAGGGCCATAAACTGCTTGGGATCCCGCAGGAATTCCACGATCTCCTGGAGTTCCTCCTTCTCCTCGTCGGCGCCGGCCACATCGTCGAAGGTGATCTTCTTATCCTTGTCGGAGAGCATCCGGGTGCGGGCGGAGCCGAATTTGGCCATCTTGTCGGGTCCCACGCCTCCGGCCTGGCCCCGCAGCACCATAAAGTACCACAGGCCGCCCAGCAGCAGCGCCGTCAGCACCCAGGGCAGCAGCACTTCCAGCCAGTTGGTGGTCTCCGGATCCGGGTAATCGTAGTCGGTGATGATCCCATCGGCGTACTGCTGCTGCACCAGGTCATTGAGGTCATCGTAAAAGAGCTGGAAATCATAGAGCTTGTAGCGGACCTCGCTGTTGCCGTCCACCGGCTCCCGCAGCGTCAAGGTCAGAGTGTGGTCGGTGTCGATGTCGAAGGTCTTCACCTTTTCCTGCAGGAAAAGCTGCCGAACCTGGGCATAGGACACCTGTGGGGCGTGATCATCCGCCTGCCACAGCCAGCCCAGGCATCCCAGGATGACTACCAGCAGCAGGATAAAGCTGAGGTTGGATGTGCGGTTTTGCTTGTTCACGGGACGGGTTCCTCCTTTTCCGCCGGATGCTCCCGGCAGACGTGGCCGGGATCTTACTTGCTGTAGACCTCCGGCTTCAAAACGCCGATATAGGGCACATTGCGGTAGCGCTGGCAATAATCCAGGCCGTAGCCCACCACGAATTCGTCCGGCACCACAAAGCCCGCCAGATCCGCGGTGATGGCCTTCACCCGGCGGGAGGGCTTATCCAGCAGCGTCACGATGGTGATGGACGCGGCCCCCTTGGTGAGGAAATACTCCTTCAGGAAGGCCAGGGTATTGCCGGAGTCCAGAATGTCCTCCACAATGATGAGGTGGCGGCCGGTGATGTCCTGCTGGAGGTCATGGGTGATCTGCACCCGCCCGGAGGACACGGTGGCGTTCTGATAAGAGCTCACGGCGATGAACTCCACGTCGCTTTGCAGCTGGCAGGCGCGTACCAGGTCCGCCATAAAGACGAAGGAGCCCTTCAGCACCCCCAAAAACAACGGCTGCTTGCCCTGGAAGCGGTCATAGAGCTCCGCGCCCAGCTCCGCGATGCGGGCCTTGAGCTCCTCTTCCGTAACCAGTACCTTCAGGATGTCCTGTTCCATCTCACTTTTCATGGTGATTCTCCTCTGTTTTTTTCATAATTTGGATAAACCGGCAGGGCTCCCCCTCCGGTGCAAATTCCATATCCACACCCAGTCCCCACACGGCGGCCAGGCGGTCCCCCAGGTAAACGGCGGGGAGCCGGTCCCGCTCCGCCAGGGTGATGTGCCGGTCCAGGCACAGCCGCTTGACGGTGCGCCCGCCCCGCTCTCCCGGCAGCGTCAGCCGGTCCCCTGCCTGGCAGGGCCCTACGGTGAGGCTCATCCGCTCCTCCTGCCGCCGGGGCCGCAGGGCAAGGCCCGGCCCCGCCCGGCGGTCCAGCAGGGTCAGGGTGTAATCTCCCCAGGTGACGGGGCAGCCCGGCAGCAGCTGGACCTCCGTCAGGGGCTGGGGGCGGGTCTCCAGGATCAGCCACTCCCGGCAGTACCGGGCGGTGACGCCGTGAGGCAGGTCCAGGCGGCTCTCCCGTCCCCGGAGGGTACTGCGCATCAGGCGGAGGATGGCGTTCAGGTGGGCGGCGGTGATATCCCTCCGGCCCACCCCCAGAAGATCAAAGAGCCGCAGCAGCATCCGGGGCCGCACCGCGGCAGTGGCCTCTGCCAGGGCCTGTCCCGCCAGTGTCACCCGGCCCTCCCGGACCTCCACATGGGCGGTGCGGCGGGCGGCCTCCTCCTCCAGAGACCGGTCCACCACCCGCAGGCGGCGTCCGGCGGCATTGATGTGCTCCACGGCCCTGGGGTTGATCTGCCGCAGAAGCGGCATCACCTCCAGCCGCAGGAAATTCCGGGCGGCGGCATCCGGATCGGCATTGCTGGCATCCTCCACATGGGGGATCTCATGGGCGGCGGCGTATTGGGCCAGCTCCTGCCGGGTGAGATCCAGCAGGGGGCGGTAAATGCCCTCGTGCTGGTATGTCATGCCGGCAAGTCCCGCCACCCCGGTGCCCCGGATCAGGTGGAAGAGGATGGTCTCGGCGTTGTCATCGGCGTGGTGGGCGGTGTAGATCCGCACGCCCCCCAGCTTCTCCGCCTCCCGGCGCAAAAAGGCATACCGCAGGTCCCGGGCGGCCTCCTCCAGGGACAGGCCCTCCCCGGCGGCCAGGGCCGCCACGTCTCCGGAGCCGCAGACGGCCTCGATCCCCCGGGCGGCGCACCAGCTTTCCACGAAGGCCTGGTCCCTGTCGGAGTCCGCCCCCCGGAGGCGGTGATTGAAGTGGGCCGCCACCACCCGGCCCTGCCGCCTGCCGCACCAATCCGCCAGCAGATAGAGCAGGCACATGGAGTCCAGGCCGCCGGAGACGGCGCACAGCACCGTCTGTCCCGGTCCCGGCAAAAGCCAGCGGGGCACCCGGTCCAGAACCTCACACATAGGCGCCTGCCTCCCATCTCCGGCATCAGGCCGGCTCATTCCTCGTCGTCATAGCGGGTATCCAGTGTGGAGAAGGTGGTGTACTCCGGCATCCACCGCAGTTCCACCTTGCCGGTCTCGCCGTGGCGGTTCTTGGCCACGATGCACTCGGCGATGTTGTGCTTTTCGGAGTCCTCATTATAATAGTCGTCCCGGTACAAAAAGAGAACGATATCCGCGTCCTGCTCGATGGCGCCGGATTCCCGCAGGTCGGAGAGCATGGGCCGCTTATCGTCCCGCTTTTCGTTGGCACGGGAGAGCTGGCTCAGGCAGATGACGGGGATGTTCAGCTCCTTGGCCATGATCTTGAGCATCCGGGAGATATCGGAGACCACCTGCTGGCGGTTTTCGCCGCTGTGGCCCTTGCCCCCGGCAGAGGTCATCAGCTGCAGGTAGTCGATGACCACCAGGCCCAGGTTGTCCAGGCGGCGGCACTTGGCATTCATATCCGCCACGGAGAGCATGGGGTTGTCGTCGATGCGCACATCCACCCGGTTCAAAACCGTGGCGGCGCCGGCGATCTTCTCCCAGTCCGTCTCCCGCAGGGAGCCGGTCTTGAGGCGGTAGTTCTCCACGCAGGCCTCCGAGGATAAAAGGCGCATGGCCAGCTGCTCCCGGGACATCTCCAGAGAGAAGATGGCCACCGTCTTCTGGGTGGACTTGGCCACGTTCAGCGCCACGTTCATGGCAAAGGAGGTCTTACCCATGCCGGGACGGGCCGCCAGCAAAATGAGGTCCGATTTATTAAGGCCGGTGATCTTCTGGTCCACGGCGGAAAGGCCCGTGGAAAGGCCCGGCAGGCGGGAATCGCTCTCGCTCATTTCGCTCAGGCGGTCCAGCACCTCCGGCAGCACCTGCCGCAGCGGCACCATGCTCTGGGCACCCTGGCCCCGGCGCACGGCGTAGATCTTCTGCTCCGCGTTCTCCAAAATGGCGGAGGCCTCACCCACGCCCTCCTGCACCATGGCGGTGATCTCGGCGGCGGCCTGGGCCACGCCCCGCAACATGGCCTTGTCATGGACGATGGCCACGTACTCCATGACGTTGGCACTGGTGGGGGTGATCTCCATCAGCTGGGCAAGGTAGGAGCGGGTGGTCTGGTCGTCGTAGGTGCCCGCCTTTTGCATCTCCTCACAGACGGTGATGCCGTCGATGGGCTTGGCGTAGGTGAACATGGTGTAAATGGTCTCGAAGATCTCCCGGTTCTGGCGCAGGTAGAAATCCGACGGCCGCAGCTTATCCATGACGTCCTTGACGCAGTCCGGGTCAATGAGCATGGAACCCAGCACCGCCTGCTCCCCCTCCAGGGAGTGGGGCATCTGCCGCAGCAGCAGGTCTTCATTTGCCATGGATCATCACCTCCGGGATCAGCAATCAAAATGGAAACGGGGCAGCTCCCCCGCGGGTATCCTTATTTTTCCTCGTACACGGCCACGTAAACCGTGCCGGTGACCTCAAAGCCCAGCTTGGCCTTGATCTGATAGGTGCCGAATGCCTTGATGGGCTCCTCCAGCACCAGCTTCTGCTTGGGGATGTCCAGACCGAACTGGGCCTTGAGCCCCTCGGAGATCTCCTTGGCGGTGACGGCGCCGAAGAGGCGGCCGCCGTTTCCGGCCTTGGCGGTGAGCTTCACCTGGCACTCCTTGAGCTTTTCGGCGGTGGCCTCGGCCTCAGCCTTCAAGCGGGCCTCCTCGGCCTTGCGGGCCTTCTCCTTGAGGTTCATGGTATTGATGGCGTCCGCCGTGGCGGCGATGGCCAGCTTCCGGGGCAGGAGGTAGTTGCGGGCGTAGCCCTCGGAGACCTCCACCATCTGGCCCTTCTTGCCCTGGCCCTTGACGTCCTGCTGTAAAATGACTTTCATGGATTCGTTCCTCGTTTCTTCAAGATTGACCCTTGGAGCCCCTGGGGCCGCGGGTCATTTTTCAAAATAGTGATCGATGGCCGCCAGCAGATCCTGCTGCACGGTGTCGATGTCGCCGTTTTCCACACGGCCGCCGGCCGTGGCGGAGTTGCCACCGCCGCCCAGAGCCTCCAGGATCACCTGGACGTTGATCTCACCCAGGGAGCGGGCGGACATGAGCACATCCTCCCCGCTGCGGTAGACCACAAAGGAGGCCTTGACCCCCTTGAGGGTCAGCAGCTCGTCCGCCGCCTGGGCCGCCGCCACCCGGTCCACCCCGTCCTGGGGGATCACCGCCACGGCGATATTCTCCCGGTAGAGCTGGGCCCGGCGGATGATGTCGTAGCGGGAGACCATGTCCTGCAGATCGTTCTGGAACAGCCGCTGGACATCGGTGGTGTCGGCTCCTGCCCGGCGCAAAAACGCCGCAGCCTCGAAGGTACGGCCGCCGGTGCGGAGGGTGAAGTGCTTGGTATCCAGCACGATGCCCGCCAGCAGGGCCTCCGCCTCCTCCCGCAGGAGGTCGGCGGAATCCACCAGGTACTGCAGAAGCTCCGTCACCAGCTCCGAAGTGGAGGAGGCGTAGGGCTCGTGGAAGCTGAAGGCGGCGTTTTCAATGTAGGAGGCCGCCCGGCGGTGGTGGTCGATGACCGCCACCCGGTTGCAGGACTCCAGCAGCTGCTGGCTCTCCACCATATCCGGCCGGTTGGTATCCACCACCACCAGCAGCGCGCCGGGGCGGATGTTGATGAAGGCCTCCGACGGGGAGGTAAACACCCCCTCATACTCCGGCAGGGCCCGCAGCCGATCCAGCACCAGTCCGGCGGCGTTGTGCTCCAGATTGATGACGATGCGGGCTTTTTTACCCCGCTTGCGGGCGGCGCAGCAAAGGCCTGCCGCCGCGCCCACAGCATCCATATCCGCGAAGCTGTGGCCCATGATATAGATCTCCGTGGCGTCGGCAATCAGCTCGCTCAAGGCGTTGGCCATGACCCGGGACTTGACCTTGGTGCGCTTTTCCGTGGTCTTGGAGCGGCCGCCGTAGAACTCGAAGTCCATGCGGCCCCGCACCACCGCCTGGTCGCCGCCCCGGCTGAGGGCCATCTCCACCGAGAGGTTGGCGTTTTTGTACAGCTCCCGGAGGCTGTCCGCATCCTTGCCCACGCCGATGGAGAGGGTGGGGTGGACGCCCTCGCCCACCTTGATCTCCCGCATGGCGTCCAGCACGGCGAAACGCTCCTGGACAAAGGGCTGGTAATACTGCTCTTCAAAGATGAAGAGGTAGTGGTCCCGGTCGGTTTTCAGCAAAATCCCCTGGCCCTGGGCAGCCCAGGCATTGAGCTTTTCGTCGATCTGGGCCTGGACGGCGCTGCGCTGGGTATCGGCGCAGGCCTTCATGAGATCCTCGTAGTTATCGATGAGCAAAATGGCCATCACCGGCCGGGAGGCGGTGTAATGCTCCCGGAGGTCATCGGCATCGGTGGTATCCACCCAGTAGGTGGTGGCCACCAGGTTCTGCTCCGTACCCTTTCCGCGGCTGCGCACCAGGCTGCCGTACACCCGGAAGCGCCGGTTGTTCATGACCACCCGCTCCGGGCATTCCGTCTTGCCCTCCAGCAGCCACTCCACCGGCAGGTGGGGCACCGCGTCCTCCACCTTCATCTCAAAGAGGTGCTCCCGCACCCCCGCCAGCTGGAGAAAGTTCTCATTGCTCCAGATGACCTCCCCGGTGTCTGGCCGAAAGACCATGATGGGCAGGGGGGAGTTGATGAGGGTGGACTTGCTGGCGGTATCCACGCTGCCGGTCAAATTGTCGATATACTGCAAAATACCCTGGCGGCGGGACTGATTGGCCCGGGTAAAGTAGACATACAGCCCCACGGTCACGGCAACCTCCACCAGACCCACTCTCAAGCTCACTGTGGCGGTGACCACGGAAAAGGCGGCCATCACCAGAAAATAGAGCTTCAAATTGGGCTCCAGCAGGCGGGATAGCTTTTTATTGTTCATACCGGCAGTCTCCTTTTGGACAGCAGTACCTGTGAAAAAATCTGCGAATTACTAGGTATATCAGTATACCATCTTTCCAAAATCCGTGCAACAGCAAAAACCGCCCATCCGGCGGACGGGCGGCCCTTGTCAGCTGTTTTCGGCGTTGAGAATGGGATTTTCCGGATAGTAGCACTCCTGCTTGGGCATCCGGTTTTCCACCACCGCGCAAAAGAGCAGCTCCAGCGCATGGCGGATCTGATAGGTGAGGTTCTGGTCAATGGCGAAGTCCACCACGCCCTCTTTCAAAAAGGCGCGGATCTCGGGGCTGATATCGTGGGCCAGGATGCGCACCTGCCCGGTCTTTCCCGCTTTGCGCACTGCCTCCACACAGGCGGGAACGCTGACGTTGGCCATATAGATATAATGCAGGGCAGGCTCCTGTTCCAGGGCCTGGGACACTGCCTCCAGGGTCTCGGCGTACTCATTGTGGGTGGCGGCCAGGCGGCACACCTCCCGGGGGATACCCACCTCTTCCAGCCGCTCCAAAAACCCCTCCGCCCGGGCCTTGTGGCCGGCGAACTCCGGGCCGCCGTATACCAGCAGCATCCGGTCCCCGGGGCGGTAGAACTTGGAGGCGATCTCTCCGGCGGTACGGCCGGCCCGGCGGGCATTCTCGCCCACGTAGCACAGCCGCGGGGCGTTGGCGATGTCGGAGTTGAAGGTCACCACCGGGATCCGCCGCTGGGAGAGCTCCTCCAGCTTGCGGCGGACGCTCTCGCAGTCGAAGCCGCTCAGGGCGATGCCCTGGGCTCCCTCCCGCTCCACCTGCTCCAGAAGGCGCAGGCAGGCAGCCATGTCGTTGCGGGGATATTCCAGGACGTCCACCGTCAGGTTATAGTCCCGGCGGGCTTTGCGGAACTGGGCCACGCCCTCCGCCATAGCCTCTCCCAGGTACTCCTTCCAGGCGGGCTGTACCACCACGAAGCGCCGGGGGGTGCCGCTGGTGGCAAGGGCGCTGGCCATGCGGTTGGGCCGGTAGTCCAGCTCCTCCATCACCTGCAAGATCCGCTCCCGTACCTCCGCTTTCACGTACGGACGATCGTGAAGCACCCGGTCCACCGTACCGATGGAAACCCCGGCCCGCTCCGCGATCATTTTGATGGTTGCCCGCATCCGCCGCGCCTCCTCTTTTTTATATAAAATAAACACTCTCCAATGGGAAAATCATAACATGTTTGGGTTGGTTGTCAAGTCCCGGCGGATTTTTTCCAAAGTTTACGTGAAAAAACAGTATACAAACCGTGCCCTGTGTGGTATACTAGAGTATCGACTTAAGCTGCGCGGGGAAATGTCCCGCAGCCTCTCTTTGTTGTATTTCACCGGTTGGCCTGTGGTGCCATTCCGGTCAAATAGATTATTTTCCATATGACCGAGCGCATGACGCGACCGAACTCCTGGCGGCGGAACGGGGCCGTACAGGTATCCGGGCGTCTTTACTTTGCGTGCCCTTTTTTAGGGGGAATGCCGGAATTTTCCCGCTTTTTGGGGCTCTTTCCCCAGGAAACAGCCCTCTTTCCCCTCCGCACGCCACACTGCCGGTCATGGGAAACACGAATTTCAAAAAAAGGAGTACCTGATCAAACTATGGCAGAAAAATTGAAAATCATTCCCCTTGGCGGTCTCAACGAGATTGGCAAGAACATGACCGTCTACGAATACGGCGGCGAGATCATTGTAGTGGACTGCGGCATGGCGTTCCCCGGGGACGACATGTACGGCATCGACTCCATTATTCCGGACGTCAGCTACCTCATCAAGAACCGCGCCCGGATCCGGGGCCTGTTTATCACCCACGGACACGAGGATCACGTGGGCGCCATCCCCTACGTGCTCAAGCAGGTGAATATGCCCATCTACTGCACCCGCTTCACCGCGGGCCTCATCAAGCTGAAGCTGGAGGAGCACGGCCTCCTCAAGAGCACCAAGCTCATCACCGTGGAGCCCGGCAAAACCGTCCGGGCCGGTAAGTTCTCTGTGGAGTTCATCCATGTCAACCACTCCATCGCCGACTCCGTGGCCTTCGCCATCCACACCCGGATGGGCACTGTGGTGCACACCGGCGACTTCAAGATCGACTCCACCCCCATTGACGGGGAAGTCATCGATCTGGCCCGCCTGGGCGAGCTGGGCAAGGAGGGCGTGCTGGCCCTGTGCGCCGACTCCACCAACGTGGAGCGGCCGGGCTTCACCCCGTCGGAGAAGACCGTGGGCGCCACCTTCAAGCGCCAGTTCCAAAACTGCGAGGACCGCATCATCGTCACCACCTTTGCCTCCAACGTCCACCGCATCCAGCAGGTGCTGGATGCCGCCGCTGCCTGCGGCCGGAAGGTGGCCGTCACCGGCCGCTCCATGGAGAACATGATGAAGGTCTCCACGGAGCTGGGCTATATGAAGGTGCCCAAGAACACCCTGGTGGACATCAACAAGATCAAGGGCCTGCCCAAGAACAAGCAGGTCATTGTCACCACCGGCTCCCAGGGCGAGGAGATGAGTGCCCTGTACCGCATGGCCTTCTCCACCCACAAGCAGGTGGAGATTGGCGCGGGGGACAAGGTCATCATTTCCGCCTCCGCCATCCCCGGCAACGAGGTTACCATCTCCCGGGTCATCAACGAGCTCTTCCGCAAGGGCGTCAAGGTGGTCTATGACCGGGCCGACATGCTGCACGTCTCCGGCCATGCCTGCCAGGAGGAGCTGAAGATCATCCACGCCCTCACCAAGCCCCGCTTCTTTATTCCCCTCCACGGCGAGCAGCGGATGCTGCAGATCCACTCCCAGCTGGCCCAGGAAATGGGCATGGACCGCAACCACATCGCCATTGCCGACAACGGCTCCGTCATCGAGCTGACGGTGAAGACCCTGAAGATCGGCGGCTCCGTGCCCGCCGGCGAGGTGTACGTGGACGGCTCCGGCGTGGGCGATGTGGGCGCCGTGGTGATGCGGGACCGCAAGCGCCTGGCCGAGGACGGCATGGTGGTGGTGGTAATGCCCATCTCCAGCCACGACGGCGCCCTGCTGAGCCCGCCGGACATCGTCACCCGCGGCTTTATCTATGTCAAGGAGTCCGGCGACCTGATGAAGGAGCTCCAGAACGTGGCGCTGGAGGCGGCGGAGTCCGTCACCCGCAAGCGCAGCCGGGACGACGGAGAGCTCAAGGGCGCGGTGAAGTCCGCCGTCAGCAGCTACCTCTTCAAGACCACCAAGCGCTCCCCCATGGTGATCCCCGTGGTGACCCGCCTGTAAAAACCGAACAAACAAGAAAGACGGCCCCTGTGGGCCGTCTTTTTTTCTCTGCACCGGGCGGGGAAGATATCCTGGAAAATATCAAAACTGTCTGCGGATAAAAAAATCGGAGCAAGCGATCAACGCTTGCTCCGATGTGGCGGAGAAGGAGGGATTCGAACCCTCGAGACCCTTTAGGGGCCTACATGATTTCCAATCATGCGCCCTCGACCAACTAGGCGACTTCTCCATAGCTGTTCCAGTAGCAAAAAACATATGCACTTTGA
This sequence comes from Dysosmobacter sp., assembly GCF_052306735.1. Classification (NCBI taxonomy): domain Bacteria; kingdom Bacillati; phylum Bacillota; class Clostridia; order Eubacteriales; family Oscillospiraceae; genus Dysosmobacter; species Dysosmobacter sp. Next base: position 31,226 of record NZ_DAWBAJ010000016.1, read on the forward strand.
TGCCGCTCAAAAGCGACAGCGTTATTATTATAGCAGAGGTTTTTGGAAAGTCAAGCCCCGAATCACGGTTTTTTCAAATTTTTGCTGGGACAGGCAGCGGGGCAGGAGACAGCAGCCTCCCACCCCGCCGCAGCGCTTCAGCGCAGATCGGAGACGATGTTGTCCACGGCATGGTCCACGGCGACACCCAGCTTGTGGATACTCTTACCCACCTGCGTTTTCATGGACTGCCTGCCGCAGGGCGCCATCATCCCCATGGCTGCGCCGGCCATGAGACCGGCGCTCATACCGACCCAAAATCCGGTACTAAGCTTCATAATCAAGTCACTCCTTTTCGGCACGGAGGTAGTATGCCCCCGGAAAACAAAAAACACCCCGGAAAAAAATACATAACAGCCATCCGGCGGGGAGCAAAACTTTCTTGACCTCTGTGGATTTACACCGGAGAGCAATTCTTATATAATGTGAACGAACGGCAAACGCCCCTTTGCGGAGGACGCATTTCCCGGCGGGGCCGTTTTTTCAAAATTTTGTGGAAAGAGATGTGCCGCATACCGCTGCTGTGTTTGCTTCTGCTGCCCATCGCCATCATTTTCAATGCGGCAGGCCGCTGCAAATAAGCGGACGGGGCATCCATCCTTTGCAATCCATCCCGGGAGGCACTCATGACCAAACTCTATCTCATCCGGCATGCGGAGGCTGAGGGCAACCTCTACCGCATTGCCCAGGGCCAATACAACAGTATCCTCACCGACCTGGGCCAACAGCAGGTCCGGGCTCTGGAGCGGCGGTTCGCGGACATCCACATCGATGCCGTATACGCCAGCGACCTCTACCGCACCTGCGCCACCGCCGCCGCCATTTACATCCCCAAAAAACTGCCTCTCCACCGGTGCCGCGACCTGCGGGAGATCTGCGTGGGCGTATGGGAGCAGAAGACCTGGGGGGAGATCGCCCGGACAGATCCGGAGCAGATGGAAAATTTCTCCCACCGGCTGCACCTGTGGCACGCGGAGGGGGCGGAGACTCCCGCCCAGGTCCGGGACCGGGTGCTCCACGCCGTAGAGAAGATCGCGGCGGAAAACGACGGCCGCACCGTGGCGGTCTTCTCCCACGGCTGCGCCATCCGCATCCTGCTGGCCACGGTACAGGGCTATTCCCTGGAACAGCTGGGCCAGACGCCCACCGGCTCCAACACCGCCGTCTCCCTGCTGGAGTGGGAGGACGGTAAACTGCACGTGGTATACCGGGATGACGCCAGCCATCTGGAGGATCCCCGCTTTACCGGGGGTGCCGTGCTGAAAAAGCACCCCAACGCCCTGGAGCCGGGGCTGTGGTTCCGGCCTCTGGCCCTGCCGGAAGACGAGGCATTTTTTACCGGCTGCGTGCAAAGCGTGTGGCAGGAGAGCGGCCGCCAGGAGCCCTTTGACGCCCGGCGCCTGCTCTCCGGTGCCGCGGGACATACCACCCTGGTGGGATGCCTGCCGGAGGGGCCGGTGGGCGTGGTGCAGCTGGACACAGCCCGGGACGCGGAAGCGGGGATCGGCTATATCTCCCTGCTGTGCCTGCCCCAGGCGGTTCGGCAGCGGGGCTTCGGCGTACAGCTGCTGGGCCAGGCGGTGGCCCACTACCGCCCTCTGGGACGGCAGCGCCTGCGCACGGTGCTGGAGTCCTCGGACGAGACGGGCCGGGCGTTTTTTATCCGGTACGGCTTTACATCCGTGGGAAAGACGCCGGAGGGCCAGGAGATCCTGGAAAAGGATATCGGCTACCGCCCGGAATTTCTGGGGAACACGGAAGCATAACAAAACAGGGGACCGGAGCCAGACGGCTTCCGGTCCCCTGTTTTGTTATAAGGTCTCCTCCAGGGTATCCGTCAGATCCCGCACCAGGCGGGCGGTCATGCCCCAGATGGCGTGGCGGTGCCAGTACCACACCGGCACCTCCACCCGCCCCCGGCTCCAGCGGTAATCCTGCCCCACCCCTATGTCATCATAGGGGAAGTTCTCCGGCTCCGTGGGGACCAGATCATAGGCGTACACCTGGGGAGGCGTCTGCCGGAAAAAGGAGAGGGGCGCGGTGAACACCTCCGCCACCTCCGCCGGGGAAGGGCGCAGGGCCCCAAATCCCGCCGCCGATACCAGTCCCAGCACCGGCTGGAGCAAAAAGCCCCGCTGGTTGCAGATAAAGTCCGGGGTCCCCAGCACCCGGATCTCCCGGCGGGGGATAGCAAGCTCCTCCTCCGTCTCCCGCAGGGCGCAGGCAGCGGCATCCTCCCCGGGCTCCGCCTGACCGCCGGGGAAGCACACCTCTCCCGGCTGGCGGCGCAGGGAGGCTGAGCGCACCTCAAAGAGCAGGGAAAGGCCCTCCGCCGTCTCCACCAGGGGGCAGAGCACGGCATAGCTGTGCCGGGCCCCCAGCAGCCCCGGCACATGGCCTGCAAAGCGCCGCTCCAGGCGCTCCAGCTCCCTCACAGCAGCATCCTCAATGCCGCCTGGCGGTTGACGATGTCTACCTCCGGCACACTGGGGGCATACTCTCCATCCAGGGACCAGGGCAGCTCCGTATCCGTTTCCAGATGGAGATGGGAGACGTGGCGGAACACGACACCGCCGCTGGTGTAATCCTGGTTCAGCAGGGCGAAGATGAGATTCTGCAGTCCCACCGCCGTCTTGGGGTTGGGGATCAGCAGCAGCTCAAAGCGGCCGTCATCCAGCACCACCCGGGCAGGATCCAGCTTCATGAGTCCGCCGATGGAGGTGGAGTTGGACACGGCGCCGAAGAGATAGTCCCCGTCCAGATTCTCCCCGTCGGCGTCGATGCGCAGGGGATAGGGCCGCAGGGTACTCAGATCCTTCATGCCCTCCAGGATATAGGCGAAATGGCCCAGGGCGTTTTTGGCGGCCTGGGGCGCCGCGTAGGAGGAGCGGGTAAAGGCCCCGAAAGAGGCCACATACACGAAGTTCCGCTGGTTCCACTCCCCGATGTCCAGGGTGCGCACCTGATGGCGAACAATGGCCCGGGCGGCCTCCGCCGGGTCGCCGGAAATGTGGAGGCTGGCGGCGAAATCATTGGTGCTGCCCTGGGGGAGATATCCCAGCAGGGGCGGCTGCTCCAGCCGCATGAGGCCGGACACCGTCTCATTGAGGGTACCGTCCCCGCCCACGGCCACCACCAGGTCGTAGTCCGCCCCCTGGGCGGCGGCAGTGGCTGCCGCGTCTCCGGCGGCAGTGGTCTCGTGGACGTTCACCAGATATCCTGCCTGACACAACACGGACACCGCGTCAAACAGCGGCCCCCGGGACTTATTGCGTCCGGCCTTGGGATTGACCAAAAACAACAGCTTCTTTTCCATTTGAAACCTCCTTGCCCAGGGCGGTACTGCTAAAAACAAAGGCAGTATAACACGGCCCCCTGCGGAATGCAAGGCTGGCGGCAACGTAAAGAAGGCATCAAAAATCAGGGGGCGGCCTGGGGCCGACGATTGCATTTTGTCAGCGCAGCATGTACAATGAAATGGAATATGGATATCTCTGAGAAGGAGGCGGCCTTACATGAAACATGAAAGCCGGCCCGTGGCCCTGGCGGTGACGGTGTTTGTCACCGTGGCAGCCATTTTGCTCTTTTACGACTCGCTCTTCGGGCAGCGGGTGGTGGTGAATATCGGCAGGCAGCTGCTGCAGGCGGTGCAGCCCATCCTCTACGGTGCCTTTATCGCCTATCTGCTCTCCCCCATGGTGGACTTTTTCGAGGGACACCTGTTTGCCTCCGCCGTGGCCAAGGCCCGCAGCGCGGGCAGGATCTCCCGGGGTGCCCGGGCGGTGAGCCTGATCCTTACCTGGCTGGTGATCTATGTTCTGTTCCATCTGCTGGCCTCCATCCTGCTGCCGGAACTCTACCGCAGCGTGCTGCAGCTCTTCGGCAGCGCGGAATCCTACTACAACACCATCAGCGGCTGGATCCAGCACCTGCTGGAATCCAATCCCGATGTGGAGCACTGGGTCACCCAGCAGATGAACACCTATTATGAGGATATCCAGACGTGGCTGACCAAGGAGGCCCTGCCCCAGGCCACCACGCTGATGACCGCCGTCTCCGGCGGCGTGATGACGGTGCTGGTGTTCTTCAAGGACCTGCTGGTGGGCATCATCGCCTCGGTGTACCTGCTGGCCACCAAGGAGCACTGCGCCGCCTACGCCCGGAAGATGACCTATGCCCTGGTTCCCACCCGGTACGTGGACTGGGTGCTGCGGGGCGCCCGGAAGACCGACGAGATCTTCGCCGGCTTCGTCCGGGGAAAGCTGCTGGACTCCCTGATCATCGGCATCATCTGTTTTGTGGGCTGCTCCATTTTGAAATTTCCCTACACGCCCCTGGTGTCCGTCATCGTGGGCGTCACCAACGTGATCCCCTTCTTCGGCCCCTTCCTGGGGGCCATCCCCAGCATCTTCCTCATCCTGCTGGTCAACCCCCTCCAGGCGGTGTACTTCATGCTCTTTGTCCTGGCCCTCCAGCAGCTGGACGGCAACGTCATCGGCCCCAAGATCCTGGGGGACAAGACGGGCCTTTCCAGCCTGTGGGTCATCATCGCCATTCTGGTGGGCGGCAGCTTCTTCGGCGTACCGGGGATGTTTTTCGGCGTGCCGGTGTGCGCCTGCCTCTACAACGCCGTGGATTTCTTCCTGCGCGCCCGGCTGCGCCGGAAGGATCTGCCCACTGACGATGCCTCTTATGACCGCCCCGGCGCCGTGGTATCCGCCCAGGAGGAGGAAAAATCCCCCGACACGCCCCAAAAGCCCCTCTAATTTGTGTCAAAGCCCTTGCAATCACGGGCGCCATCGTGTACAATACAGCCTTGCAGGCAGTAAGTTAGAAAAATAACAAGCTCCTGCAAGGCTCTTTTTATACAGGGCCGCTTATTTTGTCACGGGCGGACATTCCCGTCCGACACTGACCCGGAAGCGGGCAGTGATGAAAAGGAGAACTGAATCATGAAGAAGAAGCTCTTGGCGTTCCTTCTTCTGGCAGGCCTCCTGTGCACTGTACTCAGCGGATGCGGAGACAGCAGCACAGCCGAGACGCCGGAGGACGCAACGCAGGCCAACGCCATCACCGTTGGCATCGCACAGGACCTGGATGAGAGTCTTGACCCTCACAAGACCGTGAAGGCAGGAACCCGGGAAATCATGTTCAATGTGTTTGAAGGACTGATGAAACCCACCCCGGAGGGCGATCTCACGCCTGCCGTGGCGGAGAAATATGAAGTTTCCGAAGACGGGACCGTCTACACCTTCACCCTGCGCCAGGGTGTGAAGTTCCACAACGGCGAGACGGTCACCGCCGACGATGTGGTGTACTCCCTGGAGCGGTGCAAGGATCCCCAGGACGCCAGCATCGTGCCGGTGGAGGCCTTCTCCTCCATCGCCTCCATCGAGGCTCCCGATGAGGCCACCGTGGTCATCACCCTGACGGAGCCCAGCAATGAGTTTATCTCCTATCTGACCACCGCCATTTTGCCGGCAGATTACGACCAGCAGGACACCGCCCCGGTGGGCACCGGCCCGTTCAAGTTCACCTCCCGCACTGCCCAGGACTCCATCGTTCTGGAGAAGTTTGACGAATACTGGGGCACCCCCGCCTACCTGGATCAGGTGACCTTCAAGATCATCGAAAACGCCGACAGCCTGCTGATGAGCCTCCAGAGCGGCGCCATCGACCTTTGCAGCCACCTTACCAGCACCCAGGTGGCCCAGCTGGGAGACGACTTCCAGATCCTGGAGGGCACGATGAACCTGGTCCAGGCCCTGTACCTCAACAACGACGTGGCGCCCTTTGACAATGAGCTGGTGCGCCAGGCCCTGTGCTATGCTGTGGACAAGCAGGGAATCATTGACCTGGCCTTCGACGGCTACGGCGCCCCCATCGGCTCCAGCATGTACCCCGCCTTCGGCAAGTACTTTGACGAGAGCCTCACCGACTACTACACCTACGATCCCGCCAAGGCCCAGGAGCTGCTGACCCAGGCCGGGTATCCCGACGGGTTCGACATGACCATCACCGTCCCCTCCAACTACCAGCCCCACATGGACACCGCCACGGTGCTGGTGGAGCAGCTCAAGGCTGTGGGCATCAACGCCACCATCCAGCCTGTGGAGTGGGAAAGCTGGGTCAACGACACCTATGTGGGCCGGCAGTTCCAGTCCACCGTGGTGGGCGTGGACGCCGCCAACATGACCGCCCGGGCTTTGCTGGAGCGGTTCACCTCCACGGCAGACGACAACTTTATCAACTACTCCAACGCCGATTACGACGCGCTGTTCCAGCAGGCCGTCACCTGCTACGACGATGCGGAGCAGACGGAGCTGTACAAGGCCATGGAGAAAAACTTGACGGAGCACGCCGCCAACGTCTATATTCAGGACCTGGCGGATCTGGTGGCCATGCGGACGGGGCTGGAGGGCCTGCAGTTCTATCCCATCTACGTGCTGGACCTCTCCACGGTCCGATTCGCGGAGTAATATAATGGGCGGCTGTTTATGCGCCGCCTGCCCGAAAGGGGGACGAAGACGATGAAGTACGCGGTACGGCGAGTCGCCATGCTGCTGATCACCATGGTCATCGTCTCCCTTCTGGCATTCGTGGCCTTTGATCTCATTTCCGGCGACGCCGCCACCGCCATGCTGGGCACCCAGGCCACCCCGGAACGGGTGGCCGCCCTGAAAGCAGAGCTGGGGCTGGACCGTCCCCTGCTGGTGCGCTACGGGGAATGGCTGGCAGGCTTTTTCACCGGGAACCTGGGGATCTCCTATAACTATAACCAGCCCGTCTGGGACATTATTGGCCCCAAAGTGGCGGTGACGCTGGTGCTGAGCCTTTTGAGCTTTGTGATGATCGTGGCGGTGTCCATCCCCCTGGGGGTGTGGTCCGCCCGCACGGGCAGCGGAGCGGTAGAGGCCGGCCGCACTGCCTTCAACCAGCTGTGCATGGCGGTTCCCCCCTTCTTTACAGGTATCCTCCTGACGTGGCTCTTCAGCACCGTGCTCCACGTCTTTACCCACGGCAGCTTCCCGGATCTGGGGGAGGACTTTGCCGGGGCCCTGGGGTATCTGGTGTTTCCCGCCGTGTCCATTGCCATTCCCCGCATCGCCATGACGGTGCGGATGCTGCGCAGCACCATCCGGGAGGAGCTGGGCAAAGCCTATGTCCGCACCGCCATCTCCCGGGGCAATGACCGCCGGGCGGTGCTGCTCCATCACGTTTTGAAAAACGCCCTGGTGCCGGTGGTGACCTTCCTGGCCCAGACCATGGCGGAGATTGTGGCAGGCAGCATCGTGGCCGAGCAGGTCTTTGCGGTGCCGGGCCTGGGGCGGATGCTGGTGGCCTCCATCTCCAACCGGGACTATCCGGTGGTGCAGGCCATCGTGGTGATCCTGGCCTTCTGGGTGGTGCTCTCGGGCACCGTGGCGGACCTCATCAACCAGCGGATCGACCCCCGCCTGCGGTTAGGAGGCGGCGTATGAAGAAAACATCCCGCAACGGATTCCTCACCGCCGGACTGATTTTGGCGGGCCTCCTCACGGCCCTGATCCTTCTGGGCTTTTTCTGGACGCCCTATGACCCCAACGCCATCTCCGTGGGGCCCAAATTCGACCCGCCCTCCCTGGCCCATCTCATGGGCACCGACAGCTTCGGCCGGGACATTTTCAGCCGGGTACTCCAGGGGGCGGGCACCACCTTCCTCATCGCCTTTTTCACCGTGGTCATCGGCGCCGTGCTGGGCACCGCCATCGGCGCTCTTACCGGGTACTTCGGGGGCCTTGCCGACGCGGTGCTCATGCGCCTGGGGGATGTGCTGACGGCCTTCCCCAGCATTTTGCTGGCCCTGGTGGTCATCAGCCTCCTGGGTCCCGGCAACAAGTATAATGTGGTGCTGGCCCTGGGTCTGGTGTTCATCCCCAGCTTTGCCCGGGTGACCCGCACAGCCTTTGCCGCGCTGCGGGATGTGAACTACGTGAAAAGCGCCCGGCTCATGGGCGCCTCCCCGGCCCGGATCCTGACAGTACACCTGCTGCCCAACACCCTCTCGGTCCTGCTGCCTGCTCTCACCATCGGCTTCAACAACGCGGTTCTGGCAGAGGCCTCCATGAGCTATCTGGGCATCGGCGTCACCCCGCCGGACGCCTCCCTGGGCTATATGCTCTCGGAGGCCCAGAGCATGATGGGCGTGGCCCCCTGGTACGCCCTGTTTACCGGCGGCACCATCGTGCTGCTGGTGTTCAGCGTGGGCCTCATCGGCGAGGGATTGCAGCGCCGGGACAAGGAGGTGGTTTGATGCTGGAGATCCGTGACCTGCATGTGAAATTCCACAACCGCACCCGGGAGGCCGTCTCCGGGGTGTCCCTTACCATCCATGACGGCGAGATTTTGGGACTGGTGGGAGAATCCGGCTCCGGCAAATCCGTCACCGCCATGAGCGTGGCGGGATTGCTGCCCCGCAAACAGTGCGACTATTCCGGCACCATCACCCTGGACGGGCAGGACCTGCTCTACGCCCACCGCTCCCAGCTTCGTAAGATCCAGGGCAAGGATATCGGCGTGGTGTTCCAGGAGCCCATGAGCTGCATGGACCCCCTGATGAAGATCGGGCCCCAGGTGTCCGAAACATTGCGCATCCACACGGACCTTCCCAAGGAGGAGCGCCGCCGCCTGGCTCTGGAGGCCATGGGCGCCGTAGAGCTCCCCGACGTGGAGGTGCTGGCGGAAAAATACCCCCACGAGCTCTCCGGCGGCATGCTGCAGCGGGCCATGATTGCCGCCGCCATCGTCGCCCGTCCCAAGCTCTTGCTGCTGGACGAGCCCACCACGGCCCTGGATGTCACCATCCAGGCCCAGATTCTGACCCTTTTGAAGCGTCTGAATGCCGAGTCCGGCATCTCCATGCTCTTTATCTCCCACAATTTGAAGGTGGTGCGCAAGCTGTGCCGTCGGGTAGCTGTCATGCAGCGGGGCGTGCTGGTGGAAGAGGGGGACACCGACACGGTGTTCTTCCATCCCCAGGCGGAGTATACCCGCCGCCTCATTGCCGCCATCCCCACCCGGCAGCGAAAGGAGGACCAGCATGGATAACGAACTGGTCCTTTCGGTGCAGCATGTCACCAGCGGCTACCGGGATGGCGGTCTCTTCCGGCGGGGCCCTTATCAGGAGGTCCTCCACGACGTGACCTTTGATGTCCGCCACGGAGAAATCCTGGGGCTGGTGGGAGAGTCCGGCACCGGCAAATCCACCCTGGCCAAGACCATCCTGGGCATCGTCAAGCCCGGCGCCGGACAGGTGATCCACTACACCAAGCGGCCCCAGATGATCTTTCAGGACCCATACAGCTCCCTGAACCCCGCCTACACGGTCTCCTGGATCCTGGAGGAGCCCCTGCGCATCTACGGGAAATACGACGCCGCGGAGCGCAAACACCGGGTGCGGGACATGCTGGAGCGGGTGGAGCTGCCGGAGGAGTGCCTGGAGGCCCGGCCCTCGGAGCTCTCCGGCGGCCAGCGCCAGCGGGTATCCATCGCCACGGCCCTGATCCAGCGGCCCAAATTCCTCATTGCCGACGAGCCCGTCTCCGCCCTGGACGTCACCATCCAGGCCCAGATTTTGAAGCTCCTCAAGTCCCTGCGGGATCAGCTGGATCTCAGCTATCTCTTCATCTCCCACGACCTCAATGTGGTCTACCAGCTCTGCGACCGGGTGCTGGTGATGAAAGCCGGCCGCATCGTGGAACAGGGCGCCGTGGACGACATTTTTGACCACCCCCAGGCGGACTACACCCGGGAACTCCTGGCGGCCGCCGACTGACCCCACCCACCCCACTGCGACATCGAGCAAAATCATGAAGGCATTTTTCAAACGACACTGGAAATTACACCTCTGGCTTGCGGCAGAGCTGGCCTTTCTGGGCCTTTTCTGCCTGGTCCGGGGAAACCGGGCGTGGATGAACGCCCTGAAAAATCAGGTCATCGCCCCCTTCCGCCGCTTTTTGGGGAGCCTTTGCTACCGGGTGGACTTCTCCGTCATGGAGGTGCTGTGCATCCTTATCGCCCTGGCAGCGGCGGCATACCTCATCTGGAGCATCATCGCGGTGATCCAGGCCAAGGGCCGCCGGGGAAACCGCACTTACAGCGCCGTACTGGGTGCCGTGTGCGCGGTGCTGACGGTGTACGGCGGATTTTGCGCCCTGTGGGGCGTGGAGTATTACGCCGACAGTTTTCAGGACCGCTCCGGCGTCTATGCCCAGCCGGTGGCCACGGAGGACCTCACCGCTGTGACGGCGTACTTTGCCCAAATGCTCCAGGAGGCGGCAGATACCGTTCCCCGGACGGAAGCGGGCCTCTTTGGCGTGCCCAAGGAGCAGATCCTCTCGGAGAGCACCCAGGTCTACGGGGAGGTGGAGGAACTCTTTCCCTTCCTGGCCTTCCAGGACCGGGGGGTGAAAGCCGTCCACTTCTCCCGGGTGATGAGCGCCATGAACTTTACGGGCATCTACTGCCCCTTTACCGGAGAATCCAACGTGAATGTGGACTCCCCGGCGTGTCTGCTGCCCTCCACGGTGGCCCATGAGCTGGCCCATCAGCGGGGCGTGGCGGCGGAGGAGGAGTGCAACTTCCTCTCCATCCTCGCCTGCACCACCTCGGGCCTGGCGGATTATACATATTCCGGGTGGCTTTTTGGGTATATTCATCTGGGCAACGCCCTCTACCGGGCGGATCCGGAGGCCTGGCAGGCCATCCGGGACTCTCTGCCGGAGACGGTGCGGGCAGATCTGGCGGACAACAACGCCTACTGGGATCAGTTTGAAGACAAGGCCACCGCCACCATCACCCAGGGGGTATACGACGGCTTTTTGAAAAGCTACGGGGACACCGACGGCGTACAGTCCTACGGCACGGTGGTGGATCTTCTGGTCACCTGGTACCTGCCGCAATCACACTCAGCAGGAGGAACTCCATGAACATTCTCGTGACTTTGGACCGCAACTATCTTCACCCTCTGCGGGTGATGCTGGGCTCGCTGTACCTGAACAATCCCGGCGAGGCCTTTGACGTTTATCTGGTAGGCGACGGGCTGACGGCGGAGGATCTGGCCTCTCTGGAGGCCCTGTGCGCTCCCCACGGGGCGCTGCACCCCGTGGCGGTGCCGGAGGATCTTTTTGCCGGGGCGCCGGTGGTGCGCTACTACTCCCGGGCCATGTACTACCGGCTGCTCTCCGCCCAGCTGCTGCCTCCCACGTTGGACCGGGTGCTGTACCTGGACCCGGACATCCTGGTCATCGGCCCGGTGCGCCCCCTGTACGACACAGATCTCCAGGGCGCGCTGATGGCAGCCTCCATCCACCGGGGGCTCACGGACATCTCCAGCCGGGTCAACCGCCTGCGGCTGGACACCCCGGAGGCGGAGGGATATTTCAACTCCGGCGTGCTGGTGATGGACCTTGATGCCATGCGGCACCGCATGGCTCCTGAGGAGATCTTCACCTACGCCCGGGAGCACGCGGACGTGCTGATCCTGCCGGACCAGGACATTCTCAACGGGCTGTACGGCACGGAGCTCTTCCCGGTGGACGAGACTCTCTGGAACTACGACGCCCGGCGCTTTGACGCCTACCGCCTCATGAGCCAGGGGGAGAAGGACATGGACTGGGTGGTGACCCACACCGCCATTCTCCATTTCTGCGGCAAGAACAAGCCCTGGCGCAAGAGCTACCGGGGCCGGTTCTCCGCGTTGTACAAATACATCCAGCGTCTTCTGGGAGAAGACCGGAGCCAGGCATAAAAAGAACGCGGGAAGCAATCCCGCGTTCTTTTTTCTTTCAGAGGTTTCCCTTTATCGGGGAGGGAGCCGGTACTCCCGCACCACAGCGCCGTCAAAGTCCTTCCAGGTAAAGACGCCCCTCTCCAGGGTCATATACCCGGCGGCGCTTCCCTCCTTGGGCATGGAGGCAGAACCGGGGTTCATCAAAAGGATGCCCTCCGCCTCCCGGCACACCGGCACATGGGTGTGGCCGCTGAGGAGGATGTCCCCGGGGCACAATGGCGGCAAGTTGTCGGGGCCGTACTTGTGGCCATGGGTGGCAAAGAGCACTCGGCCCTCCACCTCCAGCAGGGCGTATTCCGCCAGGATGGGGAACTCCAGCACCATCTGGTCCACCTCGGCGTCGCAGTTGCCCCGAACGCACAGCAGCCGCTCCTTACAGCCGTTGAGCAGGGCCGTCACGGCGCGGGGATCGTAGTCCCGGGGCAGGTCATTGCGGGGACCGTGGTAGAGGAGGTCCCCCAGCAGCAGCAGCCGGTCTGCCTGCTCGGCATCAAAGGCCGCCAGCAGCTTTTCACAGTAATACGCGGAGCCGTGGAGGTCCGACGCGATCATCCATTTCATGGTGGTTTTCTCCTTTCCCCTTTGATCCCTCACAGGGCGTCCACATCCTCGCAGGGATAGTGAATGCCCATCTGGGCCCGGACGTGATCCATCAGCTCCAGCATGTGGATGGTCTCCTCATGGGGCATGGAGGGGCACTCCCGCAGCCCCTCCCGGATGCAGCGGGCAGTCTCCAGCACCTCGTACTCATAGCCGGTGAGCTTGGGCGGGCAGGATACCTCACGCACCAGGCGGCGGTCCCCGTCAAAGACCTTGAGTCCCGTGGGATTGTTGATGTCCTCCACCATCACATAGCCGTCGGTGCCGTAGATGACCCCCAGCTGGTCGGACACGCAGTGGACCCCGGCGGTGAGGTTGGCCACCCGGCCGTCCCGCCAGGTGAGGGTGATGGAGTCTGTGAGGTCCACGCCGTTTTCGTTTTTCGTGCAGGCGCACCGGACGCCGTCGGCCCGGCCGAATACCATCTCCGCAAAGTTCAGGGTGTACACCCCCACGTCCAGCAGCGCGCCCCCCGCCAGTTCCGGCACCACGATCCGGTGGTTCTGGGTGATGGCGTAGCACAGGTTCGCCGTGAGCATCTTCGGCTCTCCGATGATGCCGGAGGCGATGGTCTCATCAATGATCTTCCGCATGGGCTGGTAGCGGGTCCAGATGGCCTCCGTCACCAGCACGCCCTTGTCTCTGGCATAGCGGATGGCGTCCTCCGCCTGCCGGGCGTTGACGGTGAAGGACTTCTCGCACAGTACGTGCTTGCCGTGGTCGGCGCACAGCTTGATGAGATGGTAGTGGTGGGAGTGGGGGGTGGCGATGTAGGCGAAATCCAGATCCGGATCCCGCAGCATCTCCTCATAAGAGCCGTAGGCCTTCTCCGCCCCGTACCGGGCGGCAAAGGCCTGGGCCCGGTCTGCGTCCCGGGCGGCCACGGCGTACAGCCGGACAGTATGGTCTCCGCTCTCGTTCATCTTGCGGATGGTCTCCGCCATCACCCCGGCAATGTAGCCGGCACCCAGAATACCAAGATTCATCGGGAAGTTCCTCCTTACAGCGTGGCCGGGGCCACGGTTTCATTCTTCCTTACTATACAATACAACGTTGCTGCTGTCAAAACGTCCCCGCCGTCCTGATTTTGGACGGCGGGGACGGGGTGCTTTGGGATCTTATTTCATCAGCTCACACACCAGGTCCGTGTACCCGGCGGGATCTTCCAGGGGAAGGCCCGCGATCAGCAGCGCCTGGTCGTAGAACAAAGCGGCGTACTTCTTGGCCTTCTCCGGGTCCGCCGTGACGGCGGCTTCCAGAGCAGCGAAAGCCGGGTGCTCCACATTGAGCTCCAGGATCCGGTCTGCATGGATGGGGGAGTCCGGCTGGACCGCCTGGAAATACTTCTCCATCTCGAAGGAGAGGCCCTCTCCGGCGGTGAGGCAGACGGGGTGGGACTTCAGGCGGGTGGAGGCCCGAACCTCCTTGACCTTGTCTCCCAGGGTCTCCTTGATGAAGTCAAAGGCAGCCTTGTGGGCGTCCTGGGTCTCCTGGGCCTTCTCCCGGTCGCCCTCGGCGATCTCCTGGTCCAGCACGGAGCGGAACTCCTTGTCCTGGTAGGTGTGGAGGATCTGGGCGCAGAACTCGTCCACCTCCTCGGTGAAGTAGAGGATCTCCGTGCCGGACTCCCGCAGGCCCTCAGTCTGGGGGAGCTTGTCGATCTTGTCCAGGGAGTCGCCGGCGGCGTAGTAGATATACTTCTGATCCTCCTTCATCCGGGAGACATACTCCGCCAATGTCACGGGCTTTTTCTCCGTGGAGGAGTAGAAGAGCAGCAGGTCCTGCAGCAGCTCCTTGTGGGCGCCGTACTCGCCCACCACGCCGTACTTGATCTGGCGGCCGAAGTTCTTCCAGAAGGTCTCGTAGGCCTCCCGGTCCTCCTTGCACATCTTCTCCAGCTCGCTCTTGATCTTCTTTTCCAGGTTGGCGGCGATGACCTTCAGCTGGCGGTCATGCTGCAGCAGCTCCCGGGAGATGTTGAGAGACAGGTCCGGAGAGTCCACCACGCCCCGGACGAAGCGGAAATGCTCCGGCAGGAGGTCGGCGCACTTGTCCATGATGAGAACGCCGTTGGAGTAGAGCTGGAGGCCCTTTTCATACTCCTTGGTGTAGTAGTCGAAGGGCGTGGCGCCGGGGATGAACAGCAGCGCCTTGTAGGTGACGGCGCCCTCGGCGGAGACGGTGATGACCCGCTGGGGATCGGCGTAGTCGTGGAACTTGTCCCGGTAGAACTTGTTGTACTCCTCGGGCTTGACGCTGGACTTGCGCCGCTGCCAGATGGGCACCATGGAGTTGAGGGTCTCCTCCTCCGTATAGGTCTCGTACTCCGGCTTGTCGTCGGGAGAGCCCTCCTTGCGGCGGGTCTTGGAGACCTCCATCCGGATGGGGAAGCGGATATAGTCGGAGTACTTGCGCACCAGCTCCTGGAGGCGCCAGGACTCCAGGAACTCGCTGTACTTCTCGTCCTCGGTGTCCTCCTTGATGTGCATGATGATGTCGGTGCCCACACTCTCCTTGTCGCAGGGGGTGATGGTGTAGCCGTCCGCGCCGGAGGAGACCCAGGTATAGCCGATCTCAGCGCCGTACTTCTTCGTCACCACGGTGATCTTGTCTGCCACCATGAAGGCGGAGTAGAAGCCCACGCCGAACTGGCCGATGACGTCGGTGTCCTTGGCGTCGTCCCCCACCTCCTGCTTGAAGCGGTAGGAACCGGAGGAGGCGATGATGCCCAGGTTGTTCTCCAGGTCCGCCTGGTCCATACCGATGCCGTTGTCGGAGACGGTGAGGGTCCGCGCGTCCTTGTCCACGGTGATGTGGATGGCGAAGTCCTTGCGGGACATGCCCACGCTCTCGTCCGTCAACGCCTGGTAGCACAGCTTGTCGCAGGCGTCGCTGGCGTTGGAGATGATCTCCCGCAGGAAGATCTCCTTATGGGTGTAGATGGAGTTGATC
>NZ_DAWBAJ010000017.1:0-43681 GCF_052306735.1 Dysosmobacter sp.
GGCCGTAGGCCACGTTGTCATAGATGCTCATGGGGAAGGGATTGGCCTTCTGGAAGACCATGCCGATCTGCTTGCGCAGCCAGGTGGTATCCACGCTGGGGGCATAGATATTCTCCCCGCCGTAGTTGACCTCGCCCTCGATGCGGATGCCGGGGACCAGGTCGTTCATGCGGTTGAGGGTCTTGAGGAAGGTGGACTTGCCGCAGCCGGAAGGCCCGATGAGGGCGGTGATCTCGTTGGCGGGGATGTCCATATTCACGCCGTGGAGGGCGTGGTGTGCGCCGTACCACAGGTTCAGATCCTTTACTTCAATGATGGTAGACATTTGGAATCTCTCCCGTTTATTTCTTGAGTTTCCGGCCAACCAGGTTGGCGGAGAGGTTGATAAGGAGGGTCAGCAGCATCAAAATGGTGGCAATGGCAAAGGCCACGGCGGTCTCGCCCCGCTCGCTGGCATAGACATACAATGCCACCGTCAGCGACGCGGAGGAGGACTGGAGGGACGTGAAAAAGTCATTGAGCACCAGGCCGAAGCCCGCGGTGTAGAGAAGCGCCGCGCTCTCGCCCACGATGCGGCCCACCGCCAGGATGCAGCCGGTGACGATGCCGTCCACGGAGTTGGGCAGTACCACGGTGCGCACCATGTGCCACTTGCCGGCCCCCAAAGCCAGGGCCCCCTCCCGGTAGGAGTCGGGCACGGTCTTGAGGCTCTCCTGGGTGGTGCGGACGATGGTGGGCAGGATCATCACCACCAATGTCATGGAGCCCGCCAGCACACCGGTCTGCCAGCCCATCATCTGGATGAAGAACAGCATGCCCACCAGGCCGAAGATGATGGAGGGGATACCCGTCAGGGTCTCGGTGGCAAATTCAATGATGGTCACCAGCTTGCGGTTGGTAGCGTACTCGGTGAGGTAGATGGCGGCCCCCACCCCCAGGGGCAGCACGATCACCATGGAGAGCAGCACCAGGTAGAGGGTATTGAGGATGTTGGGCAGGATGCCGATGGTATCCTTGATGTAGCTGGACTGGCTTGTGAGAAGCTCCCAGGAGATGTTGGGCACCCCGCGGTAGAAGATATAGCCGATGATGAGCACCAGCAGGGCGCAGGTGATGAAGCCGCTGAGGTACAGCAGTGCCCGCAGCGTCCGGTCATAGAAGCGGCGGCTGGCGGAAAGGGACTTGTTCTCCACGGCTCACTCCTCCTTTCTGTTTTTGATGAAGACGTTCAAAAAGACGTTGATCATCATGATGAACAAAAACAGCACCAGCCCGATGGAGAAGAGGGCGTTGCGGTGCAGGGAGCCCACCGCAGCGTAGGACATCTCCGAGGCGATGGCGGTGGTGAGGAAGCGCACGGAGGTGAGAAGCCCCGGCATGTTGGCCACGTTGCCCGCCACCATGATGATGGCCATGGCCTCGCCGATGGCACGGCCGATGCCCAGGACGATGGCGGTGGCGATGCCGCTGCGGGCGGCGGGGACGCTGACCCGGAACACCGTCTCGATGTGGGTGGCGCCCAGGGCCAGGGATGCCTCCTCATACTCCCGGGGCACCGCCCGCAAAGCCGTCTCCGACACGGAGATGATGGAGGGCAGGATCATGATGGCCAGCACGATGATGGCCGCCAGCAGCGTTGCGCCGGAGGGCAGGTCGAAGATCACCCGGATGGCAGGCACCAGCAAAATCATGCCCACCAGGCCGTACACCACGGAGGGGATGCCCGCCAGCAGCTCCACGGCGGTGTGGATCACCACGGCCACCTTGGGGGGCGCCACTTTGGAGAGGAAGATGGCGGTCATGAGGCCCACGGGCACGCCCACGATGATGGCCCCGGCGGTACCCGCCAGGGAGGTGAGGATGATGGCGAAGATGCCGAAGTCATTGGTGGAGGCGTACCAGCGCTTGCCGAAGAGGAAGTTGATGGGACCGATCTCCAAAATGGCCGGCAGGCCGGAGATGATGAGGTAGATGCTGATGATCAGCACGAAGGCTACGGCAATCATGCCGCAGACGAAAAACAGCGCCTTCATGAAAAATTCCAGCGCCTCCCGGGGGTTGTTGACCCGCAGGCGGGGCTGTTGGCCGCCGGCGGCGGCCTTCTTCCCGGAAACGGAGGCGCCCTCCGTCCGGGGCAGGGTTGCATTGTTCTCCATGTCACGTTCTCCTTGGTGGAGGAGGCGCACTCCTCCGGACTTGGCGAAGCGGCCGCCGCCCCGTCTGGGGGACGCCGGCCGTTCGCGCTGGGTCATGTACGGTTTTACTGGGCCACGGGCACGGCACCGGCAGCGGCGATGAGGTCGTTGGCGTCGGTGGAGGTGGCGAAGTCGAAGAAGGCCTGGGCCGCATCGGACAGGGCCTCGTCAGTGCGGGTGACGAACACGAAGGGACGCTGGATGGCGTAGCTGCCGTCCAGGACGGTCTCCTCAGAGGGAGCCACACCGTCCACGGTCAGAACCGTGATGCCCTCCTGGCCCTCCACAGCGGAGAGGGAGGCGTAGCCGATGGCGCCGGGGGTGGTGCGGACCGCCTCGATGACGGCGCCGGTAGAGCTCAGCTCCTGAGCCAGGACACAGGCGTCCTCGGTGCCGGTGATGGACTCGAAGCCGTCCCGGGTGCCGGAGCCGGACTCACGGCCGATGACAGCGATGGTGCCGGCGGTGCCGCCCATGTCGGCCCAGTCGGTGACGGCGCCGGTGTAGATCTGGGCGATCTGATCGATGCTCAGGTCGGTGACGGGGTTCTCGGCGTTGACGATGATGGCGATGCCGTCCAGAGCCACGGTGGTCTCAGTGAGGCCGGCGGCCTTCTCCTCGTCCTTCAGGGCGCGGGAGGAAAGGCCGATGTCGCAGCTGCCGTTCTTCACGGCCTCAATGCCGGAGCCGGAGCCGGTGGGGTTATAGGTAACGGAAACGCCGGTGTCGGCCTGGAACTGCTCGCCCAGGGCGCCGATGACCTCCTCCATGGAGGTGGAACCGTCGGTGGAAACGCTGCCGCTGAGCTGTGTCTCCTCGGTCTGGGTGTCGTCGGTACCGGTGGTATCCTCAGTGGTTTCCTGAGAAGAGCCGCAGCCAGCCAGCAGGGACAGGGCCAGCGTCAGCGTCATCAGCATGGCAAATACTTTCTTCATGGTTGTTTGCTCCTTTTCATCATATGTCTGTGGCTTTACGCTACGGCCATAGTATAAAGGGCGGCAGGTAAAATCCGAAACCATCCCCAGGTAAAGTCTGTGTAAAGTGCCCCTTTTTACCTTTCCCACAGATTTAACACTGCCGCAGCCCCGGAATTTGTGCTTTTACCACAGCCAGTTTGGCCGCAGATGTGCTATACTGATAAAAAAAGGAATTCACATCCATCCGGGCGAAATTTCTTTTCACGGCGTGCAATAAAACGCCCGGCTCATTCGTTAATGGTGTGAACAGAGGAGGAAGCGCATGATCTTCTGTATGAGTGTGGCGGCACCGTCTCCCGGGGACGGGGCCGTGCTGGACGGGTACCTTGCCCGTATCGCCGCCGGGGAGCAGGACGCCCTGGCGGATCTCTACCATAAAACCCGTCCTGCCGTCTACGGTTTTGCCCTGTCCATTTTGAAAAACGAGCACGACGCCGAGGACGTCCTTCACGACGCCTACCTGCAGATCTGGCAGGCGGCGGGCTCCTACCAGGGCCAGGGCAAACCCATGGCATGGATCCTCACCATCACCCGCAATCTGGCTCTGAGCCGCCTGCGCCAGCAAAGCCGCACGGAGCCCCTTACCATGGAGGACTGGCAGGACCGCTTCGCCGACCGGGAAACCGTCAGCCACGAAGACCGCATGGCCCTTTCCGCCCTGCTGGCGGCTCTGGAGGACACCGAGCGCCAGATCGTGGCGCTCCACGCCCTCTCCGGCCTCAAGCACCGGGAGATCGCGGAGATGATGAAGATGCCGCTTCCCACTGTATTATCCAAATATCACCGGGCCATGAAAAAGCTCCGGCTGGCATGGAAGGAGGCTCAGTAACATGGACGAGAGCATGATGGAACAGCGCCTGCGCACCGCCGTGGAGCACGCCGCCCCGGACAACCTGGAGCGGATCCTGGCCTCCTGTACGCAGCAGAAAGGAACCGTGATCCCCATGACCCCACCCAAAAGAAAACGCCGCTGGATCCCCGCCGCCATGGCTGCGGCGCTGGTGATCGTCTGCGGCCTCTCCTTCGGCGCCGTCCGCTGGCAGTCCGACCACGCTGTGGATTCCATTGTGACCCTGGATGTCAACCCCAGCGTCTCTCTGGATGTGAACGCCAAGGAGCGGGTCCTCTCCGTCACCCCCCTCAACCAGGACGCCACCGTCATCTTGGGAGATATGGACCTCACCGGTACCGACCTCACGGTGGCGGTGAACGCCCTCATCGGCTCCATGGTGCAAAACGGCTATCTGGATGAGCTGCAAAACTCCATTCTGGTGACGGTGGAAAATGACGACGCAAGCCGCTCCGCCCAGCTCCAGCAGCAGATCTCCAGCACCATCAGCGGCACCTTCCAGGCCGACCACCTGGACGGCGCCGTGCTGACCCAGTCTCTCACCGCCGACGCCCAGCTCACGGCCCTGGCGGAGCAGTACGGCATTTCCCTTGGCAAGGCGGCCCTGATCCAGGAGGTCATCAGCCAGGATTCCACTCTGACCTTTGCCTCCCTGGCTCCCCTCTCCGTCAACGAGATCGCCCTCATCGCCCAGTCCCGCAGCCTTACCACCTCCTCCGTCACCCAGACCGGCAGCGCCAGCGACAAGGCCTACATCACCGCCGACGCCGCCCGCGCCGCCGCCTACGCCCATGCCGGTGTCAGCGCCGGAGACGTGGCCTGGTACGAAACGGAGTTCGACAGCGAGGACGGCGTCATGGTCTATGAGGTGGAGTTCACCGCAGGCGGCATGGAGTACGAGTACGACATCGACGCCCGCACCGGCGACGTGGTGAAGTACAGCCGGGAGGGCGGCTGGAGCGGCTCCGGCAGTTCCGGCGGCACCGCCTCCTCCGGCACGGACATCGGCGCTGACAAGGCCGCCCAGACCGCTCTGGCGGATGCCGGGCTCTCCAGCTCCCAGGTGACGGGCCTCCGGACCAAACAGGACTGGGACGACGGCCAGCTCCGCTACGAGGTGGAGTTCCGCGCCGGCGGCGTGGAGTATGACTACGAGCTTGCCGCCGACGGCACCATCCTCAAGGCGGACCGGGATACCGACGGCAGCGTTCCCGCCTCCACAGGAGCCTCCCTGACGGAAGAGGAGGCCAAGGCCGCCGCCTTCCGCCACGCCGGCGTCAGTGCCTCCTCCGTCAGCGGACTGAAAGTCCAGCGGGACCGGGACGACGGCCAGGAACTCTATGAGATCGAGTTCCGGGTGGGCAATACGGAATACGAGTACGAGATCCGCACCGACGGCACCATCCTCAAGGCCGAGCGGGATATCGACGACTGATCCCCGAAAAGAAGCAAACAAGCCCCGAACCTCTCGGTTCGGGGCTTGTTGTATTCTTGATTTACGATTGGCCGGGTCTTTCCTCCGGGGGCGGGGTCTCCTCCCCTTCCCGGACGGCCTCCTCCCGGGCCTTGGCTTCCTCCAGCAGTTCCTCCTTGGCCTGGGCCAGGTAGTCGTGCTCCGGGTTCTTCTTCAGGGGCACGAAGCTCTGGGCCGGGGTCTTCCGGCGGCCCCGGCTGCGGGCGTAGAAGAAGCCGGTGACGGAGAACACCACCGCGCCGATGAAGTTCACGAACAGGTCCTTCATGGTGTCGATGATGCCGATGTCCAGATAGCCCCCCAGGCCCAGGGGCTCTCCGTTGATATAGACCTCCTGGATATTGGGGATGGTCACTACCTTGTTGGAGCGGGTGGTGTCCAGGGCCACGGTGTGGAGGGCGTGGACGATGGTGTCCTTCTGCATGTCCGTGCCCAGGAAATAGTCCATGCTGAACTCGAAAAACTCCCACAGCACGCCGATGGTCATGGAGAAGCAAAAGGCCACCAGCGCCAGAAACAGCGGGGAGAGGTGGAAGGTAAGGCGCTCGTCGTCGTTGAGGAGCATCACCATGGAAAAGCCCACCGCCGCCGCCAGAAAACCGTTGATGGTGTGGAGCATGGTGTCCCAGTTGGGCACCACCACATAGAAGGCGTTGACCTCCCCCAGGATCTCCGCGGCGAAAATGAAGCACAAAATGGTGATCTCCAGAGGCGGCGGCAGCTCGATGCGCAGCTTCACCTGCACCCAACTGGGGATATACAGCAGCAGCAGCGTCAATGCGCAGAAGAACACGCTCTCATAGCTGCGCAGCATCACCTGGCGCACCAGCACCACCAGCACCAGCGTCCGCAGGATGCAAAAGACGATGAAGGAACTTTTGTGCTCCCGCAGCTCCGTCTGAAGGGCCTTGCGGAAGGACTTTTTTTCCAGCTGTTTGGCTCGCTTCTTTTCCAGTCGCTTCTCTTTTCTCACTGCGTTCCTTCCTCCTTTGGATGGATGTCCTCAAAGATGGCCAGCGCACCCTCCCGGGCGGCGGTCTCCATCTCCCCCGGCGTGCGCAGCGTCCACAACGCCTTCTGAACCCCCAGGGCCCGGCTCAGCCGCACTGCCGGAAGATTCCGGTCGGTAAACCGCACGGCCACAAAGTCCGGCCGGGTGCATACGTTGTAAAAAAGGCCTGTCAAAGCCAGCCGGTTCCACGGGTCAAGCCCCTCCGGCCTCTTCAGGAAATTCTGCATCAGCTGTCCCCGCAGGACCTCCGGACGGTGGCGCCGCAGCCACAGGAGGCACCGGGGGTCAAAGCTCTCCAGACAGTAGGGCACGGAGAAGCGATCCAGGCACCGGAGGGTGGCCTCCGCCAGGGCGGCGTGGTTGTCTTCGGCGCTTTTGAGCTCCACAATGAGCCCGCCGGGTTTTCCGGCAAAGAGAGGCACTACCTCCTCCAAAAAGGGAATGGTCTCCGTAGTTCCTGCCAGGCGCAATTCCCGGAGGACATCGGAAGAAAACGCCTCCACAGTGCCCTCCACGCCGCACATGCGGGAAAGGTCCCCGTCGTGGAACACCGCCAGGCGGCCGTCCGCCGTCAGGTGTACGTCCAGCTCCGCGCCGTACCCGGCCTGGGCCGCGGCCCGGAAGGCCGGCAGGGAGTTCTCCGGTACGCCGGGGCCGTGGAGCCCCCGGTGGGCATAGAGTGTCCCCGGCAGGCGCCGCCATCCGGGGGCACCCCGCCGCCCGTGGACCACAAACCCTGCTGCCAGGGCCGCCAGAGCAACCCCTGCGGCCGCCGCTGCCTTCGCCCTCATACCCGGGCCTCCTCCCCCTTAGGGGTCAGGCGGCTGTCCCCGTGGCGGACGAAGAACATGGTCAGCATGCTGCAGGCCGAGAAGATGGCGGCATAGGGAAAGAGGGTGTCATAGCCCACATGGCGCAGCAGCCACCCGGCGGCGATGGGGGTGATAGTCTGGGCCGCCATAGAGAAGGTGTAATAATAGCCGGTGAAACGGCCCACGTCTCCCGCCCGGCACATCTCCACCACCATGGGCAGCGAGTTGACACTGATGGCCGCCCAGGCGATGCCCACCATTACAAAGAGCACGTACATCACCGGGGAGAACTGGGCAAAAGCCAGGGTGCACAAAAACGCGCAGAAGAAGCTGGCGGTCAGCAGCGCCGTTCCCAGCAGGATGGTGTTCTTCCGGCCGATGCGCCCCGCCAGGGCACCCACCGGCACATAGGAGGCAATGGCTCCCGCCATGGCGATGGTGAGACACACCGAGGACTCCCCCAGCGCCATGCCCCACACCTGGGAAGCATACGTAGTGAACCAAGTCTCCACGGCGTTGTAGCCGATGAACCACAAGGCGATGGACAAGAGCAAAAATCCCAGGCTCCGGCGCACAGGAGCGGGCATGGCCTCCGTCTGGGCCGCGTTCCCCGCCGGACGCTGCTCCCGGGCGGCCTCCTCCGCATCCCGGCGCAGCACCTCCTCCCGGGAAGGCTCCCGCACCGTCAGGGACACCACCACGGCGGAGAGGATCATGATGGCTGCCACCGCCGCAAAGAGGGGGTAGTAATCCGTATGGCCCGGCTGCTCCTTGGAATAGAGCACCGCCGCCAGCAGCAGATATAAAACGCCGCCCATGGCGCCCATGAGGTTGATGACGGCGTTGGCCTCGGAGCGCAGGGGCTTTGGGGTCACGTCCGGCATCAGGGCCACCGCCGGAGAGCGGTAGGAGCCCATGGCCACCAGCAGACCCCCCAGCACCGCCACAAAGGCCGCCGTCTTCCAGACCGTCGGGGCGGCGGCGTAGCTGTTGTCCAGCCCCGGCAGCACCAGCATCAGCACCACCGCCGCGGCAGTGCCGCAGATCAAAAAGGGCTTGCGCCGTCCCATCGGAGAGCGGCAGCGGTCCGAGAGGCCGCCGAACAGGGGCAGCAGGAACAGCCCCGCCACATTGTCCGCCGCCATGATGGCGCCGGACCAGGTCTCGTTCATATGGAAGGTATTGGTGAGGATCAGCGGCACCACGTTGTTGTACATCTGCCAGAAAGCGCAGATGGAAAGGAAGGCAAAGCCCACCAGCACCGTGCGTCGTTTATCCAGTCTCATGCCCGTGCCTCCTTGATTCGTTCCAATAGCTCCGCCATGTCCCGGCAGATGAGGGTGGGCGGCGTTGCACTGACGGCGGCGTCCTGCGCCGTTGCCTCCCCGGTGAGCACCAGGACCGTGTCCACCCCCGCATTCACCCCGCAGGCGATGTCCGTGTAGAGCCGGTCCCCCACCATCAGCGTCTCCTCCGGGAGGCATCCCGTTTGCTCCAGTGCCAAGCGGATCATGGTGGGGTCGGGCTTGCCGATGAATTTGGGCCGCCGCCCGGCCCCCCGGCCGATGAATTCACAGATGGCCCCGCAGTCCGGGACGAAGCCGAAGAGGGTGGGACAGGCCCAGTCGGGGTTGGTGGCCAGGAAGTCCACCCCCCGGGCCAGCAGCCGGCAGGCGTTTTCCACCTTCCCATAGGTCAGCTCCGTGTCGTAGCCCACCAGCACCGCCGTCACGTCCGCGTCCGGCGTCTCCCGGATATCGAAACCCGCCTCACGCAGCTGGCGGCGGAAGGATTCCGTGCCCACCACGTAATAGACGTCTGAGGGGATCCGCTGAGTTTGCAGGTAATACACCGTGGCCTCCACGGCGGTGAGGAACTCCTCCCGCTGTGCCGGAACCCCCAGCCGGTGCATCTTCTCCAGCCCGGCGTCCACCCCCCGGGAGGAGTTGTTGGTGAGGTAGCGGACCGCGCCGCCATGGCTGCGGACGTAGGCTAAAAACTCTGCCGCCCCGGGCAGCAGCGTCTCCTCCAGATACAGCGTCCCGTCCAGGTCCAGCAAGAACAGCCGCTTGTTGGCAAGGTCCACGTGCTCACATCCTTTCATGCACTGTTAACCATACCATAAAAGGGCCCCGCTTGGCAAGCGGGGCCCCTAAGGCTGCAGGAAACGTGATTTGGCGCCAGGGGCCGGGGCTCACAAGGAGCCGCAGCCGGTCTGGCTGCTCCGGCTCAGGCGGATGCACTCCAGGGTGTAAACAATCTGCAGCACGCCGAAGATCACCAGCACCATGACGATGGGCAGCAGGCCCGTATCAAACGCATAGTGCAGCACGATCAGCGCCGCCCACATCCACAAACAGGTGTTCACTGCTGCCCGGTAGGCCTTGAAGGCCGCCTGGCCCATCTGGCGCTGTTCCGACTCGTCGCAGCTGTCCATCCACTTTTTCAAAAACTTCGTGTCATAGACGCTGCCCTGCTTCTCGGGATTGATGCGGCGGGTGAGATCCACCACCTTCTGCTGGTGCACCACGATCGCCGCGATGGAAACAAAGAACATTCCCCATCCGCCCAGCCGTCCCATGGGCCAATTCCCTTCGCAGACCACCAGTACCGAAACGAAGAAGAAGTCCCACAGCATGGCGACGGCGGACATCAGCAGCGCCCAGCTGAGATCCTCCTCGGCCTTTTCGATGCGTTCCTCGTCCTCCCCGTCCCAGGTCTGATAGATGCGCCGGGCCTTGGCGTAGAACCACCACCCCAGGCCCAGAAACACCACGCTGGTAACGGGGATGCCCCAGGGGGCCGCTGCGGTGAGGACATCCTCCACCGCCGCCTTGATGCTCCCGGAGAGATTCACGGCTCCCATGATACCGGCGCCGAAGCCCGCCAGGCCTCCGAACAAGGCGGCGATCAGCAGCATCAGGATATATTTGGGCAGCGCCTTGCGGTTGTCACTTTTCTGCTTGGTTTTCATGTTCCCCATCCTCCTCATAGGAAAAAATGTCCTCTACGGTGACTCCGCAGAGCTTCGCCAGCTTCAGCGCCAGCGTCACCGAGGGGGAGTAGTCCCCCCGTTCGATCTGGCTGATGGTCTGCCGGGACACTCCCGCCAGCCGCCCCATCTCCTGCTGGTTGACCCCCAGCCGGGCCCGGTGCTCCTTGAGCCGATTGTACAGCGGCATCTCACCGCCTCCTCTCTGACAACTTTCTCTGTCAAGTTGACAACTTTTCTTGTCATTCATAGGGTAGCATTGACAAGGAAAGTTGTCAATAGGAAATATGAAATTTTCCCCGGCGTAAAAAAGCACCCGCCGTCCCGGAGGGAACGGCAGGTGCCGAAGCATCACTTTTTTGTCTTTTTCGGAGCCGGGGGCGGCGGGTCCAGCCATTTGGAGGCGGGAACCTTCCGGCGCACCAGGCGCTCTTTCACAAAGGTACGGAACAGGGCGTAGAGCACGGAGCACAGCGGGATGAACACCAGCATGCCCACGATGCCCATGAGGCTGCCGCCCAAAGTCACGGCGCACAGCACCCAGATGGAGGGCAAGCCCACGGAGGAGCCCACCACATGGGGGTAGATGAGGTTCCCCTCCACCTGCTGGAGCACCAGGAAGAGGACCACGAACACCAGCGCCTTCACCGGGTCCACCATAAGGATCAGCAGCGCCCCCACGGCGCAGCCGATGAAAGCGCCCACAATGGGGATCAGGGCCGTCAGGGCGATGAGAACGCCCACCAGCAGGGCGTAAGGCATGCGCAAAATGGACATGGACACCACAAAGAGGGTCCCCAGGATCACCGCCTCCAGGCACTGGCCGGAGAGGAAGCTGGAGAAGGTCCGCCCTGTCAGGCGCAGGATCTCCAGAATGCGGTCCGCCCCCCGCTCCGGCAGCAGGGCGTAGAGCACCTGGCGGCCCTGCCGGGCCAAGCGCTCCTTTTGCAGCAAGATATAGAAGGAGAAGATCAGGGCGATGAGGAAGGTGCTCACGCCGCTGACCACACCGCCGATGAACCCTCCCCCGGAGGAGAGCAGCGCCGCGCCCCAGTCCTGGGCCAGCTGCAGGGCCTTATGGGAGACGCTGCCCCAGTCAATGGCCAGCTCTGCCAAGAAGTCCTGCAGCTGGGGCAGGTACACGGCAAGGCCATTCACCCACTCCTGGGCCCGGTCAAAGGCGGCAGGCATCTGATCCAGCGCCGAGGACACCGCCTCGGCGATACCGGGACCGATGACAGTGGAGGCCAGGGTCAGCACGGCGATCACCGCCAGCAGCGTCAGCACCAAAGCCAGGGGGCGGCGCAGCTTCCCTCCCCGCCGGGCGGTGGGATAGAGGTGGCGCTCGATGGCCCGCATGGGGACATTCAATACAAAGGCGATGGCCCCGCCCAGGATGAAGGGGGTCAGGATCCCCAGCACCCACATGACGGCAGAGGCCACCACCCCCAGATTCTGGAGGACGCAGTAAAAAGCCACGCCGCCGCACACTACCAGCAGCCAGCCGCGCAGATTGTGTTTGTTCCATTCCATGGTGTTTCCATTCCTTTCAGCGCTGGTCCACCAGACGCTTTTCCCGCCAGCGGCCCTTGCGGAACCGCAAAGTGAAGAGGAGCCCCCGCAGGGATTCGTCGCAGGCCATGGCCATCCAGATGCCAACCAATCCCAAGCCTGCCGCCTGGCCCAGCAGCCAGCCGCCGGCCACCGCCACCGTCCACATGCTGAAGATGCCCACCGTCACCGGATACCACACGTCCCCGGCGGTGGTGAGGGCCCGGGTCATGACGATGTTGATGGCCCGGCCGATCTCCAGGACGAACTCCACCAGCAAGATCTGGCGGCCCAGGGCGTGGATGGTGGGATCGGCGGTAAAAATGCTGTAAATGGGGTCGCAGAAGAGAAAGATCACCAGCGTCAGGCACTCCGACACCCCCAGGGCGATGCGGACGGTAGACCACACCCGGCATTTCACCTCGTCCAGCTTCCGGGCCCCCAGCATGTATCCCACGATGATCTGGGTAGCCTGGGCCACGGCGATGGCGTAAACATAGGCCACGTTGGCCAGCATGCTGCCGTAGACCTTGGTGGCAATGACGGCGGTGCCCATAACGTTGATGAAGCGCAGAATGAAGATTTGGGAGACGTTATAGGAGAGAGACTCCATCCCCGAGGGCATGGCGATGCCCAGCAGGCGCTTACAGGTGGATACGGGGAATGGGCGCAGATAGCGCAGGGAAAAGCGCACGGAGCACTTGCGGTGCAGCATCCAGATCACCAGGATCAGTCCCACGGCCTTGGAAATGCAGGTGGACACGGCAGCACCCGCCACCCCCATCCGGGGGAGACCGAAAAAGCCGTTGATGAGGACGGCGTTGCCCGCCACGTTCAAAAGGTTCATCACCACCGACACCGCCACCACCTCCTTGAGGAGGGTGTAGCTGCGCAGCACGGCGCAAAGCTCGATGTACAGCCCCTGGATCACCACGGCGCCGCCTACGATGCGGGTATAGAGACAGGCCCCGGCGAAGGACTCCGCCGGGGTGCGCAGCAGGGTGAAAAGAGTCTGGGGAAAGCACAGTAGCACCAGCCCCATCGCCAGGCTGAAGGCAGCGCTCACCGCTACGCCCACCGTGGCGATCTCGTTGCACGCCTCTCCCTGCTGCCCGGCTCCAATGTGCTGGGTCAGCAGAATGGTGGTGGCGGCACTCACGGTCTCCAGCACGATGACCACCACGTTCATCACCTGGTTGCCGTTGCCGATGGAGGCCACGGCGGCGGCACCGAAGTGGGAAATCATGAACTGATCCATGTTGCCCACCAGCAGCTGCAGCAGCAGCTCGGCAAAGATGGGCAGGGACAAAAAGAAGACCCGGCGGGTCTGGGGAGAGATCTGCGGCATCACGAATGGCTCCTTTGCGGTGAAAAGAATCAAAAAACACAGCAACAGAGTATACCGTTCCCCAGCCCGCCGCGCAATCGGCAAAGCGCCAAAAGCGGCCCGTCACCAAGCCCTTGTTTTGTGGGTTTTCCCGCTCAGCCCTTGCGGAAGTTCTCCGCGCACTCCAGATAGCCCCGGGCGGAGCCCCGGTTCCCCTCGATCTCCGCCTCCGTCAGGGGGCGCACCACCTTGGCGGGGCTGCCCAGGATCATGGACCCGTCGGGAGCGTCCATCTTACCGGTGACCAGGGCCCCGGCGCCCACAATGCAGTTGCTGCCCACCCGGGCGCCGTTGAGGATCGTGGCCCCCATACCGATGAGGGTGTTGTCCCCCACGGTACAGCCGTGGACGATGGCGCCGTGACCGATGGTGCAGCCGGCGCCCACATGGGTCTCCTCGTGGAGGATGGCGCCGTCCTGAATGTTGGTGCCCTCTCCCACGGTGATGGCGCCGTCGTCGCCCCGCAGCACAGCGTTGTACCAGACGTTGACGTGCTTGCCCAGCGTCACGTCCCCCACCACCACGGCGCCGGGGGCCACCATGACGGTCTCATCAAAAGTTTTCTGCCGGTAATCCATAATCGGTTCCTCTTTTCTTTCTCTAAAATATCAATACAATTTCAAAGCGTATTAAAACTCCGGTGCGAAGTTGCCGTTGACAAAGACGGGGATCTCACGGCCATCCCGGGTGGTGCCCACGATGGAGAGGTCCGCCGTGCCCACCATGAAGTCCACATGGGTGATGGAGTGGTTGAGGCCGTGGGCGTCCAGCTCCTCCCGGGTCATCTGCTGGCCGCCCTTCAGGCAGGGATAGGCCTCGCCGAAGGCGATGTGGCAAGCGGCGTTCTCGTCGAAGAGGGTGTTGTAGAAGAGGGTCTTCTGGTTGGAGATGGGGCTGTCATAGGGCACCAGGGCGATCTCACCGAAATAGGCGGCGCCCTCGTCCACACTGACGGCGCCCTTGAGGAACTCCTCGCCCTTCCCGGCATGGACTTCGGTGATTTTGCCGTCCCGGAGCACCATGTGGAAATCGTCGATGATGTTGCCGTCGTTCACCAGGGGCATGGAGGAATAGACCACGCCGTTGGCCCCGGTCTTCAACGGAGAGGTAAAGATCTCCTCCGTGGGGATGTTGGCGATATAGGGAAGGCCTCCCAAAGTCACGTCATTGCCGGCCTCCCAGATGTGGCCCTCCGGCAGCTCCACGGTGAGGTCCGTGCCCAGGGCGTTGGTGTAGTGGAGGGACTTGAAATCCAGGGCGTTGAGCTTTTCCACCCGCTTGGCCAGGGTATCAAGGTGAGCCTGCCAGCGCTCCACAGCCTTGCCGTCCCCGCTGATGCGCACACAGCGGAAGATGGCGTCCCAGAGTTTGTCCACAGCCGCCTGGCCGCGGGCCTCCGGGAAGACCCGCTCCGCCCAGCTGGGAATGGGGATGGAGGCGATGCACCAGGGGAAGCCGCTGCACATCTGCAGCCGGTCAAATTCCTTCAGGGCCTTGCCGCTGGCTTGCTGGGAGCGCACCAGGCGGCCGGAGTCCACCCCCTTGAGGTTCTCCGGGTCCGTGGCGGAGATGGCCAGGTACGCCGCCCCTTCCTGGGCGTAGTCATTGAAGAAGTGGCGCCGCCACAAGGGCACCGTGTCGAAGACGTCCTCGGCAGCGTGGAGATACTTCATCCGGACCATGGCGTCGTCGTGCCAATTCATGACCACCTCCCGGCAGCCAATGTCATAGGCCTCCTGAGCGCACATGCGGGCAAAGAAGGCGCACTCTACCGGGCAGGAGATCACCAGGGTCTGGCCCCTTTGTACATTAAGGCCCACCCGCACCAGAAGGCGGGCATATTCGCGCAGTTTTTCTTCCATCAGTCTTGGATGCTTCCTTTCTTTCCAGGGTTTGTATACGGGGAATATTGTAGCGTTTTTTCCGGTTGTTGTAAAGAAACGGCGGTGGGAATTCAAAAACCGTTCACGACTTTTTTGCGTCGTCCCACTGCTCCCGGCGCAGCGACATAATGGTGCCGTTGAGCTCCGCCCCCAGAATCAAAATGGCGGCGCTCATATAGAGCCAGATCAAAAGCACGATCACCGTTCCGATGGATCCGTAGAGTACGGAGTAGTGGGCGAAATTATCCACATACACCGCGTAGAGCCAGGAAAGACACAGCCAGGCGGCCAGGGCCGCCAGGGTCCCGGGCCAGATGTTCCGCCAGGGCTGGCGGCCGTCCTGGGAGAGGGCATAGAGAAAGAACAGAGCAAAGTACCCCGCCACCGCTGCTACGGGAAACCGCAACTGGCCCCAGAGGCGGGCCACAAAGGGCGGCAGCTGGAAATTGGCCACGGCGTAGGCCAGAAGCCGGTCGCTGACGCTCATGAGGGTCAGCGTCACGGCAATGACCAAAATCAGCATCACCGTGTAGAGCAGGGTCTTGAGCACATGGCGCACCGGCCCTCGGGGCGGCCCCAGATGATAGGCGATGCGCACGGAATGCATCAGGGAGTTGGTGGCCCGCATGGGGAAATAGAAAGAGAAGAACAGCCCGAAGAGCAGGATCCGCAGGTTGGAACTCTCTCCCACGTGATTGAGGTACATGGCGATGAGCTCCACCACTTCCCCGGGCAGGATCTCCTCCAGCCCCGCCAGGATGCCCGCCACATCCAGCTGCAGCAAGCCCAGCAGGGCGCTGATGAAAATCAAAAAGGGGAAGATCATAAACAGCAGGTAAAAGGCCAACGCGGCCGCCTGGGAGCCCACATTGTGCCGCAGATACCGCTGGATCATCAGATATGCCCCCCGGATCAGCCGGTTCCTGGGCAGGGACCGCAGATAGATCTCCGGCATACGCCGCCTCCTTTCCTTCCGGATGCCCCATTAGTATATGCGCTTTCGACCTGTTTTCACGCCCAGGTCTGCCAAATCTCCGGGCAGTAGCCCACGGTGGCCTCCTTCCCGTTGCGCACGATGGGGGTACGGAAAAGCTCCGGGTGCTCCAGGAGCTTTTCCTCCCGGGCCTCCGGGGTGATGTAGGGCATGTAGAGGGCCTCATAGGCCCGGCACTTGGTGTCAAGCAAAGCCTCAAAGCCAACTTTCTGCTTGACGGACTGGTACTCCCGGGGGGATAATCCCTTTGAGGGCAGGTCAATGTACTGATACTTGATGCGCCGCTCCTTGAACCAGCGCTCCGCCTTTTTGGAGTCGAAGGACTTGGACGAGCCGAAAATCTGGATGTTCATCAATTTGCTCCTTATCGTTCACTTCTATTTTATCAGATTGCAGGGGAGGGATCCGGTCATATGACGGACCAGGTGAAAAAACTCAAAGAGCTGGTGGAGGGCTCCGACAACATTGTCTTCTTCGGCGGCGCCGGCGTCAGCACGGAGTCCGGCATCCCGGATTTCCGCAGCACCGACGGGCTCTACCACCAGCAGTGGAAGTATCCGCCTGAAGTGATTTTAAGCCATACCTTTTATGAAAGCAACCCCGAAGAGTTTTTCCGGTTCTACCGGGCAAAGCTCCTGGCTCCGGACGCCAAGCCCAACGCCGCCCACTACAAGCTGGCCCAGTGGGAGCGGGAGGGCAAGCTGAAGGCCATCGTCACCCAGAACATCGACGGCCTCCACCAGGCCGCCGGCAGCCGCAACGTGCTGGAGCTCCACGGCAGCGTCCTGCGCAATTACTGTGAGCGCTGCGGGAAGTTCTACAGCATGGACTTCATCCTCCACGCGGAGGGGGTCCCCCGCTGCACCTGCGGGGGCCAGGTGAAGCCCGACGTGGTGCTCTACGAGGAGGGACTGGATCAGAAGACCCTGAACGACGCCCTGCGTGCCATTGCCGAGGCCGATATGCTCATCATCGGCGGCACCTCCCTCAATGTCTACCCCGCCGCCGGCCTTATCAACTACTACCGGGGCCACAAGCTGGTGCTCATCAACAAATCTGCCGTGGCCCGGGACGTCCAGGCAGACCTGGTGATTACGGATCCCATCGGGGAGACCCTCGCCCAGCTCTGACGCTCCGCTCTGTTTGCCTTCTCTCCGGCAGCCGCCTTTCCGGCGGCTGCTTTTTTTGCCGGTATGCAGGTAAAATTGCAATTTAAACTAAATTTTGATGCAAAAAATTCTTTAATTTTTTTATTTTCCTGTTGAAAATGAAAGATCAATATGTTAAAATTGCAAAAAATCTTTTTTGCGGCTCATTTGCCGCCACCCCGGTTCAAACAGAAAGGAGCGCCCCGTCATGATTTGGAAAGAGAACCGCGAGAACACCTACTGCGAGATCACCCCCGCCATCCTGGCTCTGAAGGAACAGTGGGAAAAGAAGAACTACATCGATCCCAAGCTCTACAAGGAGTACAACGTCAAGCGGGGCCTCCGGGACGAGGACGGCCGGGGTGTTTTGACAGGCCTGACCCGGGTAGCGGAGATCCAGTCCTA
The DNA here is from genome assembly GCF_052306735.1 of Dysosmobacter sp. Taxonomy (NCBI): domain Bacteria; kingdom Bacillati; phylum Bacillota; class Clostridia; order Eubacteriales; family Oscillospiraceae; genus Dysosmobacter; species Dysosmobacter sp. Next base: position 17,681 of record NZ_DAWBAJ010000017.1, read on the forward strand.
TAACGTCACCCAGGGGGAACACATCATCCCCACCGACGGTGTGCTCTATTACCGGGGCATCGATACCCGGGAACTGGTCACCGGCTCACGGGGCCGGCGCTATGCCTTTGAGGAGGCGGCCTACCTGCTGCTCTTCGGGGAGCTGCCCACCCAGTCCCAGCTGCAGGATTTCTGCGGCCAGCTGGCCTCTTACCGGACGCTGCCCACCAACTTCTTCCGGGACGTCATTTTGAAAGCTCCGCCCCGGGATCTGATGAACACCATGCAGCGGGGCATCCTGACTCTCTTCTGCTATGACGACAAGCCCAACGACATCGGCCTGGAAAACGTGCTGCGCCAGTGCCTGCAGCTGATGGCCAACATGCCGGTGCTGGCCATCTACGCCTATCAGGCCTGGCGTTACAGCCAGGGGGAGAGCCTCTTTATCCACACCCCCAAGCCGGATCTCTCCACCGCGGAGAATTTCCTGCGGATGCTGCGGGAGGATCGCAGCTACACGGAGCTGGAAGCCCGGGTGCTGGACGTGGCCCTGGTGCTCCACGCGGATCACGGCGGCGGCAACAACTCCACTTTCACCAACCATGTGGTGACCTCCTCCGGCACCGACACTTACTCCGCCATCGCGGCAGCCATGTCCTCTTTGAAGGGCCCCCGCCACGGCGGCGCCAACAGCAAGGTCATGGCCATGATGGAGGACATCGAGGCCAACGTCTCCAACTGGAACGACGAGGGCTGTGTGGCGGACTACCTCACCAAGATGCTCAACAAGGAGGCCTTTGACCGCAGCGGCCTCATTTACGGCCTGGGCCACGCGGTGTATACCAAGAGCGACCCCCGCTGCGAGGTCTTCCGGGACTATGTGTACCGCCTGGCGGCGGAAAAGGGCCGGGAGGATGAACTGGCGCTGTACCGCAACGTGGAACGGATCGGCAAGGAGCTGCTGATGGAGCGCCAGCACAAGTCCGTCCTCTCCACCAACATCGACTTTTACAGCGGCTTCGTCTATGAGATGCTGGGATTGCCCATCGAGCTCTACACCCCCCTCTTCGCCGTGGCCCGGATCTCCGGCTGGAGCGCCCACCGGATGGAGGAGCTCTCCTCCGGCGGCAAGCTGATCCGTCCCCGGTACGAGTGTGTGGAGCCCTTCCGCTCCTATACCCCCATGGATCAGCGCTGAGGTTCCTATCTTCCGTCCTCCGCCGGGAGCACTTCCCGGCGGAGGAAATTTTTTCGGGAAAAACAAAAAATTAAGGTTGACATCAGCTGTGGTTCCCGCTATAATAATCAAGCAGTCTTTTCTAGGGAATGTATTTGCGGCTGTGCTGGAACTGGTAGACAGGCCAGCTTGAGGTGCTGGTGTCGAATCGACGTGTGGGTTCAAATCCCGTCAGCCGCACCAGTTCGGTTCCCAAAAAAGACCGTCCGCTGTATGCGCGAGTGGTGGAATTGGCAGACTCGCTAGATTCAGGTTCTAGTGTCCATTACGGACGTGCGGGTTCAAGTCCCGCCTCGCGCACCACATCCCCACCGAAGACGGTGTCTTCGGTGGGACCCTTTTGGGGCGGCGGAAAAAACTGCATACTGTACGCGCGAGTGGTGGAATTGGCAGACTCGCTAGATTCAGGTTCTAGTGTCCATTACGGACGTGCGGGTTCAAGTCCCGCCTCGCGCACCACATCCCCACCGAAGACGGTGTCTTCGGTGGGACCCTTTTGGGGCGGCGGAAAAAACTGCATACTGTACGCGCGAGTGGTGGAATTGGCAGACTCGCTAGATTCAGGTTCTAGTGTCCATTACGGACGTGCGGGTTCAAGTCCCGCCTCGCGCACCATCGTCGGAGCAAAGTTCACTTTGCTCCGATTTTTTTTGAATTTGATACTTGACTTCATCAAGTATAGCCGTTATACTTGACAAAGTCAAGAAAAAGGAGTTGACCGTTCCATGTTCCAGACCCTGGCCTACTACGCCACCGTCTTCCACCGCAGCTTTACCGCCTACACCTCCCGGCATCTCCAGGCCCTGGGGCTGAACTTCGGGTCGCTGTTTCCAGTGATCTACGTGGGCAAGCACCCGGGCTGCACCCAGGCCCAGCTCACCGCGGCCCTGGGGCTGGACTGGGGCTATTCCCAGCGCACCGTCACCCGGCTGGTAGAGGAGGGCTTCCTCACCCGGGAGAAGTCCGGCCGTGCCTACCATCTGGATCTGAGCCCCAAAGGGCAGCAGGCCTTTCAGGTGAGCCACCAGGTGTTCTTCGACTGGGATGAAGCCGCCCTGACCCCTCTGGATCAGAAGGAGCGGGAACAGCTCTTTGCCCTCTTGGCAAAAGTCTCTGGGAAAGAAGCGGATTCCACATGTACGAAACCATTTGCAGCCCCCTGAACTACGGCGGGCTGACCCTAAAGAACCGGATCGTCTTTGCCCCCACCTCCCTGGGCCTTCCCCAGGAGGAGCTGGTGGAGCGGATGAAGAAGATCGCCGCCGGAGGCTGCGCCATGATCATCATCGGCGACGTACCGGTGCTGCCCCATGGCTTCGGCCCCTCCCTGTACACCAAGAAGGGCTTTGCCTTCTACAAATCTCTGTCGGACGCCGTCCATCCCTACGGGTGCAAATTGTGCGCCCAGCTCCACCAGTCCGACTCCAACCTCAAGGGAATGATCCGGTACATCCCCGGCGTGCTCACCAAGCGTATCTCCATGGAGGAACTGCGGCCCCTCTTGAACCAGCAGGTGGGGCCCTATATCACCGGCCTGCCGGAGAAAAAGGTGGCGGAGATCACCGACGCCTTCGGCAAGGCAGCAGAGTTGGCCATGCAGGCGGGCTTTGACATGGTGCAGGTCCACGGGGACCGGATGTGCGGCAGCTTCAGCTCCGCCCTCTTCAACCACCGCACCGACCGCTACGGCGGCAGTCCGGAAAACCGGGCCCGCTTCGCCGTGGAGGCAGTGTCCGCCATCCGCCGCCGCCTGCCCCACGTGCCCATCGACTACAAGCTGGCAGTGCGCCAGGAGGATCCCCACTACGGCAACGCCGGTGTGCTGGAGGATGAGCTGCCCATCTTTGTCCCCTTGCTGGAGCAGGCGGGAGTCACCAGCTTCCACGTAACCCTGGCCAACCACGGGGAGCTCACCGACACCATCCCCCCCAAAAGCCATCCGGAGTTCGGGGCGGAGGGCTGCTTTTTGAAATTCTGCGATCAGGTGCGCCGGCTCACCCGGCTGCCCATCTGCGGTGTGGGCGGGCTCACCGACCCCGATTTTGTGGAGGCACAGCTGGAAAGCGGACGGATCGACTGTGCCGCCATGAGCCGCCAGCTCACCGCCGACCCGGAGTGGCCCAACAAGGTCTGCTCCGGCCATCCGGAAACCATCCACCGCTGTGTCCGCTGCAACAAGGAGTGCCTGGGAGGCATGATGGCCCACCGGGGCGTCCACTGTATCTATGAAAGGAAGGAAACCAAATGAGCTACGCCATCGTTTACAGCAGCCGCACCGGCAACACCGCCATGCTGGCCCGGGCCGTCCGGGAGGCCCTGCCTCAGGAGGATTGCCGCTACTTCGGCGCCCCGGCTCCCCAGGCTCTGGCCGCCGACACGGTCTATGTGGGATTCTGGACGGACAAGGGCACCTGCGACGAGCCCACCGCCCGCTTTCTGCAGAGCCTGACGGATCAGAAGGTGTTCCTCTTCGGCACCGCCGGGTTTGGAGGCGCCCCCGCCTACTTCCAGCAGATCCTGGACCGGGTGAAGGCCAATCTGGCCCCCGGAGTCCAGGTGACCGGCACCTACATGTGCCAGGGCAAGATGCCCCAGGCGGTGCGGGACCGCTATGCGGCCATGGAGGAGAGCCCCCGGCGCACCGCCATGCTGGAAAATTTTGACCAGGCCCTCAGCCACCCGGACCAGGAGGATCTTGCCCGTCTCCAGGCGGCTGTGGGGGAATAACGGTTCCCCTGGCGACACCGCAAAGCCCGGCGAAGCGCACAAGGCGCTCCGCCGGGCTTTTTTCACGGGTGATGGTTTCAGTTTTCTTCCCGGTTCAGGATCTCCATGAACTCGCTGCCGGTAATGGTCTCCTTTTCATAGAGGTAGCGGGAGATCTCGTCCAGCTTTTTCCGGTCGTCGGCCAGGATCTTGGCGGCCTTTTCATGCTGCTTGCGGACGATCTCCACCACCTGGCGGTCGATCTCCGCCTGGGTCTGGGCGGAGCAGGACAGGGAGCTGTCCCCGCCCAGGTACTGGTTGGTGGTGGTCTCCATAGCCACCATGTCGAAGTCGGGGCTCATGCCGTAGCGGGTGACCATGGCCCGGGCCAGCTTGGTGGCCTGCTCGATGTCGTTGGAGGCGCCGGTGGAGGCGGTGCCGAACACCAGTTCCTCTGCCGCCCGGCCGCCAGTGTAGGTGGCGATCTTGTTGAGGAGCTCCTCCTTGGTCATCAGGTAGTGGTTCCCCTCCTCCACCTGCATGGTGTAGCCCAGGGCGCCGGAGGTGCGGGGGATGATGGTGATCTTCTGCACCGGGGCGGAGTGGTTCTGCCGGGCCGCCACCAGGGCGTGGCCCACCTCGTGATAGGCCACCGTCCACTTCTCCTGATCCGTGAGGATGGCATTCTTCTTCTGATAGCCGGCGATGACCACCTCGATGCTCTCCTCCAGATCCGCCTGGGTAGCGTACCTGCGGCCGTCCCGCACGGCCCGTAGGGCCGCCTCGTTGACGATGTTGGCAAGCTCCGCGCCGGAGGCGCCGGAGGCCATCCGGGCAATCTGCTGGAAGTCCACATCCTCCGCCACCTTGATCTTTTTGGCATGGACCTTCAAAATCTCCTCCCGGCCCTGGAGGTCCGGCAGCTCCACGGGGACCCGGCGGTCAAACCGGCCGGGACGGGTCAGGGCCGGGTCCAGGGACTCCGGGCGGTTGGTGGCCGCCAGAATGATGACGCCGGTGTTGCCCTCGAAGCCGTCCATCTCCGTGAGCAGCTGGTTGAGGGTCTGCTCCCGTTCGTCGTTGCCGCCCATCTGACCGTCCCGCTTTTTGCCGATGGCGTCGATCTCATCGATGAACACGATACAAGGGGCCTTCTCCTTGGCCTGGCGGAACAGGTCCCGCACCTTGGAGGCGCCCATGCCCACGAACATCTCCACAAATTCCGAGCCGGACATGGAGAAGAAGGGGACGTTGGCCTCGCCGGCCACGGCCTTGGCCAGCATGGTCTTGCCGGTGCCCGGAGGGCCCACCAGCAGCACGCCCTTGGGCATGGAGGCGCCGATCTCCTGGTACTTGGCGGGGTTGTGGAGGTAGTCCACAATTTCTGCCAGGTTCTCCTTGGCCTCGTCCTCACCGGCCACGTCGGAGAACTTGATGCCCTCGGAGGACTTCACGTAGATCTTGGCGTTGGACTTGCCGAAGGACAGTGCGTTGGGCCCGCCCATCCGGTCCATCATCTTCCGGGACATGAACTGGCCCAGGGCGATGAAGATCACAATGGGGATCACCCAGCTGAGGATGTCTCCCAGCAGGGGCGTCTGCTCCACCTCCACGCCGTTGGTGGAGACACCGGCATCCAGCAGCCGCTGAGTGAGGTCGTCGTCGGGGACCATGGCGGTCTTATAGACTTTTTGGTCCTGGTCGGAGAAGAGGATGCGGTTCTCCTGCTGCTGGATCTCCGCCGCATCTACCTTTCCATCCTCCACCATGGAGATAAAGGTATTGTAGTCCACCGTCTGGATCCGGGCCTGACCCAGCAAGGGCATGGCCAGGAACTGAAAGAGCAGCAGACAGATCATGGCAATGAAATAGTAGTATAATAGGGGTTTTTTCGGTGTTTTGACCTCTTTCATTGGGGTTGTTCCTCCTTGTGTGTTTCCCGGTCTTGTTCCTGCTGCCGGGCCTCCCCGGCTGCCGACAGCACCGCCAGCATGGCCCGGCGCACCGCCTGCCGGGCGAAATCCACGGCGTACTCCGCGCAGAGCATCCGGGCCTCCGTGCGGTCCTCTCCCGGCGTGGTGCCCTCGCTGTGCAGATCCGCCGGCAAGGTTTCCTCCAGCAGGGCCTGCACTGTGCGGTCATAGGTGTGCTGAGCCTGGGCCAGACGGCGCATGGCCGGAGAGCGGCTGGACCGGATGGCCTCCTCCAGTCCGCAACTCGCCTCACGGTAGGCCCGCCAGACCCGGCGCAGCTGGAGGTCGATATCCGCCTTCTCCAGATCCCGGCACGCCCGCAGGCAGTCCTCCAGGGTCTGATAGTCCTGCTCCAGCTGGCAGATCTTCACCAAAAACGGACTTTGCTCCATCGTTGCTTCCTCCACAAAGCCTTTTTGAGATGCTTTGATGATAGCGTTTTTTTCTCAAAAGCGCCATTTGCACTTTGGCCCATGTGTATAGACAGATCCCCCCGGATGTCAAGAATTTTGACACCCGGGGGGATCTGTCCAAAGCGTTCAAATGAGATTTCCGGAGAGCAGCTGGGATAGCTGCCGGGAGAGCTGCTCCACATTCAAGTCCCGGTTTTTGCAGTTTTCAAACAGCACCCCGGCGATGCCGTAGGCGCAGAAATTCAGCGCCACCTCCAGATCCTGATGGTTGACGGCCAGATCCGGCCGCTTGGCGCTCAGCAGCCGGCGCATATTGGAGCGCAGAGCCTCCACGAAGACGCGCTCGATCTGGGCCCGGCGCTGGGAGTCCAGCAGCCGCAGCAGCAGCTCCCCGTGCTCCGCCGCCACGCTGACAAAGGCCTCGATGGCCTTCTCCGGTGTCTCGGCCCGGAGACTGGTCTGGAGGGTGCTCTCCACCATCTGGCGGATGCTCCACTCCATCACCTCCAGAATGTCCTGAAAATGATAGTAAAAAGCCTGCCGGGAGATGCCGCACTGCTCCACCAGATCCTTGACGGTGATCTTGTCGATGGGTTTTTTCCGGGCCATCTGCCCAAAGGCAGTGGCGATCACAACTTTCATATCAACGGGCATCCCATTCCTCCATCCTGCAGCCGCCTGGTTTTGGTTCATTGTACCACGTCTCAAGCCGCCTGTCCACGGGGATGCAGACCCATCCAAAAGCCCTTCATTTTTTGCCGGGGCTTTCAGCATCATTTCAGACTGCACTGTTACAATCCTTTCCAAATGAGTGCTGACACGCACAGCAGCGAGGAGGTCAACCATGATAACGGTGCAACACTTAACCAAGCGTTATGGTGATTTCACAGCCGTCCGCGATCTCTCCTTTGAGATTGGGGAAGGCCATGTGTACGGGTTCCTGGGCCCCAACGGCGCGGGAAAATCCACCACCATGAACATCATGACCGGCTGTCTTTCCGCCACCGAGGGCCACGTGCGGATCGACGGCCACGATATTTTCGAAGAGCCGGAAAAGGCCAAAAAGCTCATGGGCTACCTGCCCGAGCAGCCGCCCCTCTACATGAACGAGACGCCCGCCGAGTACCTGCGCTTCGTGGGAGAGGCCAAGGGCCTGCGGGGCACGGAGCTCACCGGCCAGATCGCCCAGGTGATCCGCCAGACCAAGCTGGAGGACGTACAAAACCGCAGCATCTCCGCCCTGTCCAAGGGCTATAAGCAGCGGGTAGGCATTGCCCAGGCCCTGCTGGGAAATCCCAGGGTCATCATTCTCGATGAGCCCACCGTAGGCCTGGATCCCATCCAGATCATCGAGATCCGGGACCTGATCCGGGAACTGGGAAAGACCCACACGGTGATCTTCAGCTCCCACATTCTCTCGGAGGTGCAGACCATCTGTGAGAAGATCCTCATCATCTCCAAGGGACAGCTGGTAGCCTTCGACACCCCGGAGAACCTGGAACACCAGCTCCTCTCCCCCAATGAGATCACCCTCACCACCGATGCCACGGTGGAGGAGACCAAGGAGATCCTCTCCCGGATCGCCCATCTCACCGAGATCCAGGTGACGGCGGAGGAATCCCGTCTTGTGACGGCCCACATCAAAACGGATCTGGAGGACATCTACGCCGTGTCCCGGACGCTGTTCTTCGCCTTTGCGGAGAAGCACAAACCCCTTTTGGAGATGTCGCTGAAGAAAGCCAATCTGGAGGACATCTTCCTGGAGCTGACGGAAAAGAACGAGGAAGCCCCCGCCGCCCCGGAAGGCGCGGCAGCAGCGGAGGCTCCGGAAAGTGAGGAGAGGGCGCAATGACTGCGGTTTTGAAACATGAACTGAGAAATTACTTCCACTCCCTGACGGCGTATGTCTTCGGGGCGTTTTTGCTGGCCTTTGTGGGCATCGGCGCGGTACTCTACAACATTCAGGCAGCGGTCAGCAGCTTTGAGCTGGTGCTGAACTTCAGCAGTCTGATCTTCGTGGTGATCGTGCCCATTTTGACCATGCGGGTCATCGCCGAGGAGCGCAGGCAGAAAACCGACCAGCTGCTCTACTCCCTGCCCATCACCACCACCCAGGTGATTCTGGGCAAGTACCTGGCGCTGCTGGTGCTCTATCTCATTCCCCTGGCCATCATTTCCCTTTATCCCCTGGTCTTCGCCCAGTTCGGAGACGTGTACCTGCTGACCTCCTACGGCTCCATCCTGGCCTTCTTCATCATGGGCGCCGCCCTCATCGCCCTGGGGACCTTCATCTCCTCCCTGACGGACAACCAGGGCTTGGCGGCAGGCATCGGCATCGCCGTGATTTTGCTGAACTATTACAGCGTCAGCCTCTCCGAGTACGTCTCCTCCACCGCCATGGGCTCCGCGGTGGCCCTCATCGTGCTGATCCTGGCCCTGGGCCTGGTGATCCGCTATGTGACGGGCAACGGAAACCTTGCCTATTGGGTCAGCTTCGTGCTGGTCTTTGCCATCGTGGCAGTCTACCTGCTGGACAACACGGTGCTGGAGGGACTGCTGCCCCAGATCATGAAGACCCTGTCTCTTTTTGAGCGGTTTACGGGATTCGTCAACGGCGTGTTCGACATGACCGCCATCGTGTACTACGGTTCCGTGATCGTCTTCTTCCTGTTTCTATCGGTGCAGTCCCTGGAGAAGAGGAGGTATAACTGATGAAAGACCTGAAACTCCCCCGCCGCTCCGGTGGGGTCAAGCAAAACCGCATCGCCTTCCAGGGCGGTTCTTACTCCCTGATGATGACGGCGGTGGTTCTGGCTCTTTTGGTGGTGGTGAACATTCTGGTCTCGGCGCTGCCCACCAACCTCACCAAGTACGACATCAGCGCCTCCAAGCTCTACTCCATCACCAGCAACACCAAGGTGGTGGTCAACGCCCTGCAGGACGACGTCACCATCTACTGGATCGTCCAGTCCGGCGAGGAGGACGACGTCATCGAAAACCTGCTGAGCAAGTACGAGAGCCTCTCCGACCATATTACGGTGGAGAAAAAGAACCCTGACATCTACCCCACCTTTGCCCAGCAGTACACCGACGAAACGGTGGCAAACAACAGCCTGGTGGTGGAGTGCGGCGACCGCTACCGCTACATTGCCTATGATGACATCTACCTCTCCCAGGCAGACCTTACCACCTACTCCTACAACACCTCCTTCGACGGCGAGGGCGCCATCACCTCCGCCATCGACTACGTGGTCAACGCAGACCAGCCCCAGGTCTACGTGCTGGAGGGCCACGGCGAGGCGGATCTGCCCTCCACCTTCTCCGACCAGGTGGAAAAGGAGAACATGGAGCTTCAGACCTTCTCCCTGCTGACGGTGGACGCCGTCCCGGAGGACGCCGACTGCGTGGTGATCTACGCCCCACCAGCGACATCTCCACGGAGGAGAAGGATATGCTCTCGGACTACGTCTCCGGCGGCGGCAAGCTGCTGGTGATGGCGGGCCCCGTGGAGGAGGGCAGCCTGGAAAACCTCTACAGCCTCCTTGCCGACTACGGCGTCACCGCCAATGAAGGCATTGTGGTGGAGGGCGACCGGGAACACTACGCCTTCCAGGCTCCCTTTGCTCTGATGCCGGACATGAACAGCAGTGACATTACGGACTCGCTGATGGAGGAACACTACTTCCCCATCATGCCCCTCTCCCTGGGCCTGACGGTGGGCGAGGCGCCCTCCGGCGCCACGGTGACGAGCCTGCTCACCACTTCCGACACCGCTTTCAGCAAGGTGGCGGGATATGAGATGTCCACCTACGAAAAGGAGGACGGGGATATCGACGGTCCCTTCTCCCTGGCGGTCTCCGTGGATGTTTCCGACAGCGGCGGCCGGATGGTGTGGTTCGCCTCCTCCAGCTTTCTGGACGACACCTACAACGCCTATTCCTCCGGCGCCAACGTGAATTTGGGCATGAACGCCCTGTCCTCCCTGATCGGCGAGAGTGAGGCCATGGCCATCCGCAGCAAGTCCCTCAACTACAATTACCTGACCATCAGCGACTCCACCTCCTCTCTTCTGAAGGTGATGATGATCGGCGTGTTCCCGCTGGTGTATCTTGGCATCGGCATCGGCGTGGTAATCAGAAGAAGGAGGCTTCAGAATGAACCGGTATAAAAAGCTCTATATCCTGGCGGGCATACTGGTGGTGGCGTGTCTTGTGACTTTCGGCGTCACCCGGTACGAAGCCCGCAAGGAGAACATCCAAAACAGCGGCGAGGTGGTTCTGGAGCTCCCCACGGACTCCGTCACCGACCTCTCCTGGGAGTATGACGGCCAGTCCCTGGCCTTCCGCAAGGAGGACGGCACCTGGACCTATGACGGCGACGACGCCTTCCCGGTGGATCAGGACAAGATTGCCGAATTGCTGGATCCCTTTGCCTCCTTCGGCGCCGCCTTTATCATCCAGGACGCGGAGGATCTGGGCCAGTACGGGCTGAGCGATCCCACCTGCACCATCCACATCTCCACAGAGGATACGGACTACACCATCCTCCTGGGGGATTACAGCACCATGGACTCCCAGCGCTATGTCTCCATCGGGGATGGCAACGTGTACCTGGTAGCAGACGACCCCCTGGACCTCTTTGACGCCCAGCTCAGCGAGCTGATCCAAAATGACGAGATCCCCGATCTGGATACCATCACCCAGCTGAGCGTCTCCGGCCCCGACGACTATACCGCCGTCTATGAGGAGGGCAACACCACCGACACCTATCGGAGCGATGATGTCTACTTCACCCAGCGGAGTGGAGACAAGGTCCCCCTGGACACCGACCGGGTGGAGGACTATCTGTACACCATGTCGTCCCTGGACCTGACCAACTATGTCACCTACAACGCAACGGAGGAGGAGATCCAAAACTGCGGCCTGGATGACCCCGAGGCCACCGTCCAGGTGGACTACACCACGGAGGATGACGACGGCAACGACGTGTCGGGCTCCGTGACACTGTATGTCAGCCGGGATCCCGATGAACGTGCCGCCGCCCAGACGGAGACAGACAGCCAGAGCACCGATGACTCCGATGCGGAGGACGAAGAGGAAGAGGAGATCACCGCCTATGTGCGGGTAGGCAGCTCCCAGATCCTCTATCAGATCACCGGGGAGGAGTACGAGTCCCTCATGGCCTGCGGCTATGACGACCTGCGCCATCCGGAGGTGCTTCCGGCGGACTTCGCCGATATCAGCCAGATGGACATCTCCCTGGAGGGCAAGGACTACACCATTACCTCCGCGGGAGATTCCGACGAGCGCACCTACTCTTATCAGGAGGAAGAGCTGGACATCGCCGACCTGCAGACAGCACTGGAGGCCCTGACGGCGGACAGCTTCACCAGTGAGACTCCCTCCCAGAAGGAGGAGATCAGCCTGACGGTCCACCTGGACCTGGAGGGCGCCCCCACCGTTACCATCGACCTCTACCGCTACGACGGCACCAACTGCCTGGCAGTGGTGGATGGAGAGCCCGTCTGCCTGGTCTCCCGCAGCGCTGTGGTGGACCTGGTGGAAGCCGTCAACGCCATCGTGCTGAACTGACGGTTTCCACAAACGCCCGGCAAACATAGAAAACGCCCCCGGAACCAACATGGTTCCGGGGGCGTTGCTGTTTAATTAATCCGCGCCGCTTTCCGGCTCCGCCAGGCGCTCCAGGTCCTCTCCCGTGAGGCGGTACACCGTCCACTCGTCCATGGGCTGGGCGCTCAGGGAGCGGTAAAAGGCGATGCTGGGGGCATTCCAGTCCAGGCACCACCACTCCATGCGGCCGCAGCCCCGCTGCCGGGCGATAGAGGCCAGACGGCGGAAGATAGCCTTTCCGTACCCCTTGCCCCGGTGCTCCGGCAGGACGTACAAATCCTCCAGATACAGCCCCGCCCGACCCAGGAACGTGGAGAAATTGTGGAAAAACAGGGCAAAGCCCACCTCTTTCCCATTCTCCAGGGCAAAGAGCACCTCCGCCCCCCGGCGGTCAAAGAGCTGCTCTTTCAACGTGGCCTCATCCGCCACCACCTGGTCTGCCATGTGTTCATACTCCGCCAGATCCCGGATAAAGCGCAGGATCAGGGGCGTGTCCGCCTCCTGGGCAAAGCGAAAGGTCAATTCCATAGGATTCTCCCCTCTCAAAGGCGCCCCGCCCGCCCATCAGGCGGACGGGGTGGATTGGTTATTTCAACGTGACCACGGTGACGCCGGACTCGCCCTCGCCGTAGACCCCCAGCCGGAAGTCCTTGACGGCCTTGTTGCGCCGCAGGACAGCGTGGACGGCCTTGCGCAATGCGCCAGTCCCCTTGCCGTGGATGATGGTGACGGTGTCCAGATGGCCCATGACGGCGGCGGAGAGGAAATTCTCCACCACGCTCTCCGCCTCCAGGGTCTCCAGGCCCCGGATATCCAGCTCCCGGCTGGCGGAAGTGCGCAGGGCACGGTCCGCATTCTGCCGGATGGACACCGAGGGATTTTTCTTCCGGGCGGCCCGTTCGTCGTCCTCAATGAGCCGGACCTCATTTGCCTTGGCTTTCATCTTCAGCACGCCGGCCTTGAGCTGCAGCGTGCCGTCCTTGCCCACGGAGACCACCTCCGCCGGGGTCCGCACGCCGGGGATCTCCACCAGATCGCCCTCCCGGATGGGACGGCTGGGCTTGGGGATGGGCTCCTGCCGGGCATCGTGCTTGCTGATGGCGTCCTCCGCCTCGTTGAGCTTGCGCCGCAGCGCCGCCCGGGCCTCGTTGTCGTTGAGGGCCCGGTCCGCCTTGGCCTGGGCCTTGCGCATGTCGGAGAGCTCCTGGAACACCTGGTCCGCGGCGGCCCGGGCATCCCGGACGATGCGTTTGGCCTCCGCCTCGCCCCGGCTGCGGGCATTATCCTTGGCCCGCTCCATCTGCTCCCGGAACTCCCGGGCCTTGCGGGCGTCCTCCTCCCGCTGGCGGTAGAGACGCTCCGCCTCCAGCTCCTTTTTCTCCAGTGCCTGGCGCTTGGCCTCCAGTTGGGTGAGGACGTCCTCGAACCGGACGCTCTCGCCGCTCATCTGGGCCTTGGCATCCTCGATGACGTCCGCAGGCAGGCCCAGCCGCGCCGAAATGGCAAAGGCGTTGGACTTGCCGGGGATACCGATAAGCAGCCGGTAGGTGGGCCGCAAGGTCTCCACGTCAAACTCGCAGGAGGCGTTCTCCACCCCCGCCGTGGTCATGGCAAAGGTCTTGAGCTCGGCATAGTGGGTGGTGGCGGCGGCCCGGGCCCCCAGGGAGCGCACCCGCTGGATGATGGCGATGGCCAGCGCCGCGCCCTCCACCGGGTCCGTACCGGCTCCCAGCTCGTCGAAGAGGATGAGGCTGCAGCGGTCCGCCTCCCGCAAAATGCTCACAATATTGACCATATGTGCCGAGAAAGTGGACAAACTCTGCTCGATGCTCTGCTCATCGCCGATGTCCGCCAGCACCCGCTCATATACAGAGATGACGCTGCGGTCCCCCACGGGAATGTGGAGGCCGCACTGGGTCATGAGGGTCAGGAGGCCCAATGTCTTGAGGGTGACGGTCTTGCCGCCGGTGTTGGGGCCGGTGATGACCAGGGTGTCAAAGGTGTCCCCCAGCTGGATGTCGATGGGCACCGCCTGCTTGGGATCCAGCAGCGGATGGCGGGCCTTGCGCAGGTAGATGACCCCGTCCCGGCGGACCTCCGGTCGGGCGGCCTCCATCTTATAGCTCAGCTGGCCCCGGGCGAAGATCACGTCCAGGTGCACCAGGGCGTCGTAGTCCCACTGGATATCCTCCCGGTGGGCAGCGGCCTCGGCGGAGAGTTCTGAGAGGATCCGCTCAATCTCCTTTTGCTCCTTGGCCTGGAGCTCGATATACTCGTTGTTGGCCTGCACTACCCCCATAGGCTCCACAAAGAGGGTGGCGCCTGTGGAGGAGATATCGTGGACCAGGCCCGGCAGATCCCCCTTGTGCTCCGCCTTCACCGGCACCACAAAGCGGCCGTCCCGCTGGGTGATGATGGTCTCCTGGAGGATCTTGGCGTAGCTGGGAGAGGAGATGACCCGCTGGAGGATCTGGCGGCTCTTGGCCTGGGCCGAGCGCATGTGCCGCCGGATATCCGCCAGCTCAGGGGAAGCGGCGTCCGCCACGGTGTCCTCGTCAGGCAGGCACCGCTTGATCTTCTCCTCCAGGAAGCGGTTGCCGTGGAGGGACAAAAACAGGTGGTCGATGGCTGTTTTCTCTGCCGCGTCGACGTTGAAGTACTCCTTGCACCGGCGGGCGGCGGTCAGCAGGTCCGCGATGGTCAGCAGCTCGTGGGGATTGAGGCTGCCGCCCCGGTCCGCCCGGTCCAGAGCCTCCGCCACCGGCTTGACGCCGGAAAAGGAGGGACTGCCCCGCAGACCCATCATCTGCCGGGCCGCGTCCGTCTGATCCAGCAGGCGCAGTACCTCCTCCGGCTCCGTCTCCGGCCGCAGGCGGCGGCAGCGGGCCTTGGCCTCTGCGCTGACGGCCTGCTCCGCCAGAAGCTCCAGCACCCGGGGCAGCTCCAGGGTGCGGATGGATTTTTCAAACAGTTCGCTCATAGCTCTATCTCCTGTCAAGGGGTTTCACTGGATGGTCATTCATAAAGATAAGGGTTGGGGATTTCCAGCACCCAGGGCATGGTGTGCTCGAATTCCATCTGGAAGCAGGGCCGGGGGAAGTCGTCGGGCAGCAGGTCGCAGTCATTCTTGAAGCCAACGGAGAACCCCGCCCCCAGATCGTACCACCCCGCCGGGAACACCTCATAGTCCCCGGGTCGGGAGGAACCCTCCAGAACGGTACCCACCAGATGGTACCACCCGCCGCCGGAGAGGTCTTTCTCCGTGCCCTGGTAGTACATAAGCTCCCCCGGCTTCTCCGGGTCCAGGCCCAGCGCGTCAAAGAAGTCCCGCACCGCCTGAGGCAATTTCCCTACCGCCGCTGCAAAGTTCCGGCACCCGTCGCACTCGCAGGTGATCCAGGGCCCGGGATGGGCGGCGTAGTACGCCCGGGTGGCTTCCACATCCACCGCTAGGCGGTAGTTGCCCAGGACAAATTCTGTCATGTTTCGTTCCATATCGTATAATTCTATCAAAATAATACAAATTGTATCTTATTGAGCAGGCAAATCCGGGGGCTGGAGGCTCTTGTAGAAGTCCAGGGTCCGGAATCCCCGCTCCAGCTGGGCGGCCAGAAATGCCTCCGCCGCGCCCGCCAGACGCTCCATGGCCTTGCCCTCCAGGGTGAAGCTGTAAAGCCGTTTGGGATCCCCGTAGACGATATGCCGCAGCGCCGCCAGAGAGTCCCGGCAAAGGGGCATGGAGAGGGCACTCTCCTTCACGCCGCACTTGCGGCAGCGCAGTACACCCTGCACCACATCCAGCAGCGGCTCCTCCGGGTCCGGGCAGCCGCAGTAGGCGCATCCGTCTGCCAGAGGCTCGTAACCGGAAAGGCATAATAGCTTCAGCTCAAAGGCCGCCTTCACCAATGCGTGGGGCCGGTGCAGGGCGGAGAGGGCATAGAGCCCGTTGAGCAGGTGGCGCAGCAGCTCCGGCGCCGGAGACTCCTCACTGGTAACGGCCTCCGTCAGCTCCGCGAAGTAAAAGCCCAGGGCCATGGCCTCCAGATCCCCCCGCAGGCCGTTGAACAGCTCCAGTGTGGTGCCCTCGTTGGCGTAGTACCACTCCCCCTTTTGGTAGAGGGTCCACTCGGACCACACCAGCGGCTGGGCCGCAGCAGCAAATTTACAGCCCTTGCGGCGGGCGCCCCGGGCGATGACGGCGATGCGTCCCCGCTCCGCTGTCAGCACCGTCAAAATTTTGTCCGCTTCCTTGGTCTGCGTCTCCCGCAATACGACGCCCCGAAGCACCAGATACGGCGTGGACGCCACGTGCGCTCCCTCCCTATGTAGCCGGGGACAAGGCCCCGGGATCGTTTGGTTCACTGTGCGGCAGGGGGCTGATCGCCCTCCTCCGCCGTCCGGTAGAGCATGTAGGCCAGCGGCTCTCCCGTCATACAGAACAGTTCCCAATAGGATTCGGCGTCCATGTCTGAGACCTCCTTTTAGGGATAGTCTTCCGAAAAACGTCGAATCCTATGGGTGGAAATATGCGGATGCAGCTTCAAAACATAACGCCGCCTCCGGCCTTACTCGTCCTGATAACCGAAGCTGCGGACATAGTTCATGTTGTCCCGCCAGTTTTCCTTGACCTTCACCCAGGTCTCCAGATACACCTTGGTGCCCATGAACTTCTCCATGTCGTGGCGGGCCAGGGAGCTGACCTTTTTCAGCATGGCCCCCTGCTTGCCGATGATGATGCCCTTGTGGCTGGCCTTTTCGCAGTAGATGGTGGCGTCCACATCGATGACGCCGGAATCCCGCTCGGAAAAGCGGTTGATCTCCACAGCGGTGCCGTGGGGGATCTCCTTATCCAGGCAGAGCAGCAGCTTCTCCCGGATGATCTCCCCCATCACCTGCCGCTCCGGCTGGTCGCTGGTCTGGCCGTCCGGGAAGAGCTGGGGGCCCTCCTGGGCGTACTTGCGCAGCTCGTGCATGAGATCCTCCAGGCCGGAGCCCTTGTGGGCGGAGATGGGGATGATGGCGTCAAAGCCATCCCAGGCCTCGTTGTAGGCGGCGATCACCGGCAGCAGCGCGGCGGGCTCCACGGTGTCGATCTTGTTGATGCACAGAATGCAGGGGATGTGCTCCTCTCGGATGCGGTTGATGAGGGAGAGCTCCGGCCCGCCCACATGGGCGATGGGCTCCACCAGCAGCAGGGCGCAGTCCACGTCGGAGAGGCTGGAGGTGACGACCTTCACCATATACTCGCCCAGGGCGGAGCGGGGCTTGTGGAGGCCCGGGGTGTCCAGCAGGATATACTGGGTATCCTCCCGGTTCACCACGCCGTAAATCCGGTTGCGGGTGGTCTGGGCCTTGTTGGAGACGATGGCCACCTTCTCCCCCACCAAGGCGTTGGTGAGGCTGGACTTACCCACGTTGGGCCGTCCGCAGACGGTGATCATGGCGACGTTTTTGATGTTAGACATAGGTGATCCTCAACTTTCTTTGATTTGAGCAATTATTTGTATGAAGTTTTCAGCTGGAAACGATTTCTTTTACCGCTCCAGTACCTTTTTCAGATACTGGCCCGTGAAGCTCTCCGGGCAGGCGGCCACTTCCTCGGGGGTGCCGGTACAGACAATGGTGCCGCCGCCGTCGCCCCCCTCGGGGCCCAGGTCGATGAGATGGTCGGCGCACTTGATGACGTCCAGGTTGTGCTCGATGACCACCACGGTGTTGCCGGTGTCCACCAGGCGCTGCAAAACCTCCAGAAGCTTGCGCACATCGTCGCTGTGAAGGCCGGTGGTGGGCTCGTCCAGAATATAGATGGTGCGGCCGGTGGCCTGCTTACTGAGTTCTGTGGCCAGCTTCACTCGCTGGGCCTCGCCGCCGGAGAGCTCCGTGGAGGGCTGACCCAGCTTCACATACCCCAGGCCCACGTCCTGGAGGGTCTGGAGCTTGTTGCGGAGCCTCGGCAGGGCGGAGAAGAACTCCACCGCCTCGTCCACCGTCATCTCCAGCACGTCGGCGATGCTCTTGCCTTTGTAGCGGACCTCCAGGGTCTCCCGGTTGTAGCGCTTGCCCTTGCAGACCTCGCAGGGGACGAAGATGTCCGGCAGGAAGTGCATCTCGATCTTCAGCACGCCGTCGCCGGAGCAGGCCTCGCACCGGCCGCCCCGGACGTTGAAGGAAAACCGGCCCGGGCCGTAGCCCCGGCTCTTGGCCTCCGGTGTGGAGGCGAAGAGGTCCCGGATGTCGTTGAAGAGGCCCGTATAGGTAGCGGGGTTGGAGCGGGGCGTGCGGCCGATGGGGCTCTGGTCGATGTCCACCACCTTGTCCAGGTGCTCGATGCCCTCGATGCGATCGCACTTGCCGGGATGGACCTTCATGCGCATGAGCTCCGCCCCCAGGCGCTTGAAGAGCACCTCGTTGACCAGCGACGACTTGCCGCTACCCGAGACGCCGGTGACCACCGTGAAAGTCCCCAGGGGGAAGGTAACGTCAATGTGCCGGAGGTTATTCTCCGCCGCGCCGATGACTTTCAGGAATTTCCCGTTGCCTGCCCGGCGCTCCGTGGGGACGGGAATCTTCTTCTTTCCGGAGAGGTACTGACCTGTGAGGCTATTGGGATTTGCCATGACCTCCTCCGGCGTGCCGGCGGCCACCACTTCGCCGCCGTGGACGCCGGCGCCGGGGCCGATGTCGATGAGGTAGTCGGCGGCGCGCATGGTGTCCTCGTCATGCTCCACCACCAGGAGGGTATTGCCCAAGTCCCGGAGATTTTTCAGCGTGGCCAGGAGCTTGTCGTTATCCCGCTGGTGCAATCCGATGGAGGGCTCGTCCAGGATATAGAGGACGCCCATCAGGGACGAGCCGATCTGGGTGGCCAGGCGGATGCGCTGGCTCTCGCCGCCGGAGAGGGTGGCGGCGGAGCGGCTGAGGGTCAGGTACCCCAGGCCCACAGACTGCAAAAAGCCCAGGCGGGACTTGATCTCCTTTAAGATCCGGGCGGCAATGCGCATCTGCTGTTCTGTCAGTTCCAGCTTTTCACACCAGGCAAGCTCGTCGGTGACGGACATCTCCGTAAAGGAGAAGATGTCCAAGTCTCCCACGGTCACCGCCAGAGACTCCTTTTTCAGGCGGCGGCCCTTGCACTCCGGGCAGGGGCACTCCCCCATGAGCTCCTCCAGCTCCTTGCGGCTGGCGTCGGACTGGGTCTCCCGGTAGCGGCGCTCCACGTTGTTGCAGATGCCCTCAAAGGGCTGCTGCAAGACCCCCTTGCCCCGGGGCTGGTCGTAGTGGAGCTCCAGCTTCTCCCCGCCGGTGCCGTAGAGGATGATATCCCGCACCGCCTCCGGCAGCTCCTGCCAGGGGGTGGTGAGCTTGAAGCCGTATTTCTTGGACAGGGCGTCAAAGTACATCCGGGAAATGCCGTCGCCCCGGATGTTGTTCCAGCCGCTGGCCTGGATGGCCCCCTCCAGAATGGAGAGGGTGGGGTCCGGCACCACCAGGGTAGGGTCTACCTTCAGCTGACTGCCCAGGCCCGTGCAGGTGGGGCAGGCGCCGAAGGGATTGTTGAAGGAGAACATCCGGGGGATGAGCTCCTCGATGGAAATGCCGCAGTCCTCGCAGGCGTAGTTCTGGGAGAACATCAGGTCCTGCTCCTCCCGCAGGAGGTTGATGACCACCAGTCCCCCGGAGAGATTGGAGGCGGTCTCCACACTGTCCGTCAGGCGCTGCTGGATGTCCGGCCGGATGATGAGCCGGTCCACCACCACCTCGATGGAGTGCTTCTTGTTCTTCTCCAGCTTGATCTCCTCGTCCAGCTCGTAGAGGTTCCCGTCCACCCGGACCCGGACATAGCCGGAGCGCTTGGCGTCCTCCAGCACCTTGGCGTGCTCGCCCTTTTTGCCCCGGACCACCGGCGCCATCACCTGGATGCGGGTGCCCTCAGGGAGGGCAAGCACCTGGTCGATGATCTGGTCGATGGTCTGCTGGCGGATCTCCTTGCCGCACTTGGGGCAGTGAGGCGTGCCCACCCGGGCCCAGAGAAGGCGCAAATAGTCGTAGATCTCCGTCACCGTGCCCACGGTGGAGCGGGGGTTCTTGCTGGTGGTCTTCTGGTCGATGGAGATGGCGGGGGAAAGTCCCTCGATATAGTCCACATCGGGCTTGTCCATCTGGCCCAGGAACATCCGGGCATAGGAAGAGAGGCTCTCCACGTACCGCCGCTGGCCCTCGGCATAGATGGTGTCGAAAGCCAGGGAGGACTTGCCGGAGCCGGACAGGCCCGTCATCACCACCAGCTTGTCCCGGGGGATGGTGACGTCGATATTTTTCAGGTTGTTGACCCGGGCGCCCTTGACGATGATCTTATCCTGCATATACGTGTTTGTCTCCTTTTGTGTTTCATGGAAACGCGCTATACCGGGGCAGCTGAAGGTTCCCGCCTCCCGGTGCGTTTCGATTCACTCCACGATGAGGTCTGCCGTTTCGGCTCCCAGCAGTTCCAGCAGGGGGCCGGGAGCCAGTTCTACCTGGGCGCCGATCTTTCCAGCGGAGATATAGATGGTCTCATAGTCCGTCACCGTCTTGTGAAACACGGTGGGATAGTGCTTCTTCATGCCCACCGGGCTGCATCCGCCCCGGATATAGCCGGTGACGGCGTTGATCTCCGCCACGTGCAAAAGCTCGATGGACTTCTCCCCCACCGCCCGGGCGGCTTTTTTCAGATCCAGATTCTCCGCCACCGGCACCTCAAAGACATAGATGCCCTTGGAAGCGCCACGGGCCACCAGGGTCTTGAAGCCCCGGGCAGGGTCCTGCCCCAGGGCCTGGGCTACATGAACGCCGTATTCCCGGGTCCCCTCGGGGCCCTGGCTGTCCTCGTAGAAATGGGCGGTGTAGGGGATCTTCTTCTGATCCAGCACCCGCATGACGTTTGTTTTTTCTTCCTTATGCTTTGCCATACTTTACCTCAAAATATACACGCCGGCCAATACGCACACGATTCCGGCGGCGGTGAGGGGGCTCATGGGCTCCCCAAAGAGCACCACCCCTGCCACCGACGCCACCACCGGCTCCAGACTTGCCAGGATGCTGGCCTTTCCCGCCTCCACCCGGGCAAGTCCCCGGGTATAGAGGATGTAGGGCAGCACCGTGGAGCACACCACCAGCCCCACCGCCGTCAGAGCCAGGGAGGGCTGGGCCAGGGCGGCAAGCTCCGCCGGGCGCACCAGCGCCAGGGAGGCCACGCCCGCAAAGACGAAGGTCCACACGGTGACGGTCATAGGGCCATAGTGGGCCAGGGCGTACCGGCCGAAAATGCTGTACAGAGCGTAGAAAACCCCCGCCCCCAGTCCCAGCGCGATGCCGCCTCCCGTCACCGTCAGCGCCCCGGAGAACACACCGCACACCAGGGCGCAGCCCACTAATGTCAGCCCCAGGGCCAGCAGCTTCTTTTTGGTGACGGGCTCCCGCCACAAAAGGGCTGAGAGCACCACCACGATGGCCGGGGCGGTATAGAGCAGGATGGACGCCACCGCCAGGGAGCAGATCTCCTGACAGGAGAAATAGCACACAGTGAAGAGCACCACGCTCACCACCCCGGTGCCGAAAAAGTACTTCAAATGCTGCCGCTCCACATGGAACACGGAGCGGTCCCGGAGGGCCATCACCGCCAAGAGCAGCACCAGCCCGCCGCAGTTGCGCACCACCACGATGGAGTACGGGGAGAGGCCCCCGGCCATCAGCCGCCGGTTCCAAACCCCGATGATGCCCCACAGGGCCGCAGCCGCCAGAATGCTGGCCGCCGCGCCCCGGGGCGTTTTTTTCGTCTCCGTCTCCATGGCCGCCTCACTCCTCCGGCCAGACGTCGCCGTTTCCGGTGGGCGTGTAGTAGAAGGTGTCGTTCATGACGCAGATGACGATATCCGGCTGGTAGTCCGTGATATAGTCCCGGAGGGTCTTATCGGTATAGTGCCGCAGGTCCAACGAGCGCATCTCGTCAAAGGAGGTGTAGAGCAGGGTCTCCAGAGCATTGGTGAAGGAGTCCCCGAACACCAGCACATCCGGCAGTTCCGGCCGGTTGGTCTCCAGGATGGTCTCCCCAAAGTCCCCGCCCATGTAGAGATTGTAGGTGGTGGGCAGCTCCTCCGCCGCCGGGAGCACGTAGAGGGGCTTGTCCGAGAGCTCCCCGTTATCGTACCGGGTGTAGGCAATGGGGTCTTTCAACTCCGCGATGACCGCCCGGTCCTCGTTGGGCCAGAGGTTATAGAGCTTACGGTTGCGGGAGCCGATGTAGGGGTTGGGCAGTTCCCGGAAGGTGAAGTCCTCCTCCGTCAGCACCGGCAGCTCCCAGCCGTCCGCCGCCAGGGTGTCCAGGATGGAGCGGTAGGCGGCGTAGGCGCCGTAGTAATTGTAGTGGTGGTCCACGGTGGAGTAGAAGTCCGCCGGGTGGCCCAGGTCGTCATAGACCTCCCCCATGTCCAAAAAGGCGATGCCCTCGTCCTCCAGGGCCTCCCGGAAAATGGTGTCCGCCGCCTCCGCCTCATTTTCGTGGTTGTTGAGATAGTCGGGGAACTCATCCTCGAAGTAAATGCGCTGCTCCGGGAAGCCCACGAAGTAGAAGCTGCCGCCGCAGTCCTGGATGTGTTGGTTCAGCTTGGAGAAAGGCACCGCCATGGAGTCCACCGTGGCCTCGTAGGCGGCGGGGGTGTACTCCGAATAGTCCAGGAAGGGCAAGAGCACATCCTGCGTGGTGACGATGTCGTTGACCACCGGACGGTGCAGCACATCCATGGAGAGGAAGGTATCCATCTTCAGGAGGGTAGCCCGGCCGGGGGCATGGTCGGAGTACCAGGTCTCCAGGCTCTGGGCCCAGCTCCCGTCCAGGATGCCCTCCGCCGTGATCTCCGGCCACTCCGCCAGGGCGCGGTTTTCATAGTAGGCGGAGGTGTTGTTTTTGGAAAAGAGCAGCGTCCCGGCGGGCACCGCCAGGATCACCGCCAGAAAGCAGGCCAGGAAGGCCACTTGGGCAAAACGTTTCATGAATGGGCCCTCCTCTTTAGAACTGGAAATACAAGAACGACGTAAAGGTGGCGCTCAGCAGCCGCAAAATGGACAATGCCAGCAGCACCCCCGCCAGGAGTTTCGGCCCCCAGAGAAGCACGCCCCGGGTAAGGGCGGTATCGGCCTTTGTGAGCTTTCCCTCCAGCCAGGGCTTGACGGGCAGGGCCGCCGGGATGGCTAGGATCCACTCCCACCGGAACTGCAACAGGTAGTAGGTGGTCTCCCCGCTCCAGGCACCGCCGGGGGCAAAGCCGAACATGCCGGCGATCATCTGCCCGGCCTGGGTGAGGGTGGCGGAGCGGAAGAACACCCAGCCCACGATCACCAGCACCAGGGCGTAGAGGTGGCGCACCGCCCCCGGCAGCTTTTCCAGCGCCTTGCCCCAGAGGAACCGCTCCCCCAGCAGCAGCGCCGCGTAATAGAGGCCCCAGGCCACAAAGGTCCAGGCGGACCCGTGCCACAGGCCCGTCAGCATCCACACCACCAGGATGTTCACGATCTGGCGGCCCCGGGCGCAGCGGTTGCCGCCCAGGGGGATGTACACATAGTCCCGGAACCAGAAGGAGAGGGTCATGTGCCAGCGGCGCCAGAACTCCCCGGCGGAGCGGGTGATGTAGGGATAGTTGAAGTTTTCCGGCAAGCGGAAGCCGAACACCCGGCCCAGGCCGATGGCCATGTCCGTATAGCCGGAGAAGTCAAAGTAGAGCTGTAGGGTGTACCCCACGGCGCCGATCCAGGCAAGGCCCACCGTCAGCCGGTCGCCGGAGGCAAAGGCCGCGTCCGCCGCCTGGCCCAGGGCGTCCGCCAGCAGCAGCTTCTTGGCAAGGCCGAAGCAGAACCGGGTGAGGCCCGCTGTTACGTCCTCCAGGCTCTCCCGCCGCTGCCGCAGCTCCGCCGCCATGTCGCCGTAGCGGAGGATGGGGCCCTGGATCATCTGGGGGAAGAAGGCGAAGTACAGCGCCAGGCGGGGCAAATTCCGCTCCGCGGCCACGGTGCCCCGGTATACGTCCACCAGGTAGGAGATGCCCTGGAACGTGTAGAAGGAGATGCCCGCGGGCATCAGGATCTCCGGCACCGTCACCCCAAGGCCCAGGGCGTTCAGATTCTCCAGCAGAAAGCCGGTGTACTTGAAGTAGGCCAGGATGCCCACGTTCACCACCAGGGAGGCCATGAGCCACCCCTTCCGGTGGGATCGTCCCGGCGCTACCAGCAGTCCGCCGCCCCAGTAGAGCAGGATGCTCAACACCAGGAAGGGCACCATCCGCACGCCGCCCCAGGCATAGAAGGCCAGGCTGAACACCAGCAGCACCCAGTTGCGCCCGGTGCGCCAACGGGCGGGCAGCAGAAAGTAGCACACCAGCACCGCCGGCAGCAATCCGAATAAAAACGCCATTGAGTTAAAGGCCATGGTTTTGCGTCTCCTTTGTGGAAGGTTGCGGACCCTACGGCAGATACCGCAGTGCCCAGATGTAGCCGATGAAAATCAAAACAGGGTAAACCACCCAGCCGATCCGCTGCATCATCAGGTAAAAATCCGACGGCTCCGGATCCCGGACGTCGCACATGTGCTGCCAGTAGAACAGGGCCAGGGGGAACGCCGCGTCCAGCGCCAGCACCAGAGAACAAAGGAGCATCACGGCATAGAGCGCCCAGCTGCCCCGGGCCGTCAGCTCCGGGCCGTTGCCTAACCACACCACGTCCTGTATGTTCAGGTCCAGAGGGCTGCTCTGCCCCACACTCCCCACCGTGATCTCCCCGAAAGCGCCCTGATCCCACCGGCCTTGGGTATCATACCAGCCCGCTTCACTGGGCTTGACCTTCCGGTCATAGCCGCCGGTAAAGAGCACGGCCTCGTTTTTCGTGATACGAATGCCGTCCACCATCTCCCCCTGGGCAAAGCCGTCCACCGCCAAAATGGGTGCCAGGGGGTATTCCATCCGGTAGACGTCACTGCCGCCGCTTTCCGTCTCGCAGCTAATGACGGTGACGGTGTCGCTCTCGGTCCGGACGGAGAGGGAGACCTGCTCCCCGTGGAGCTTTCCCGCGTAAGTCACAGTGTCCGCAGTTTCTGTGGGTCTTAAAAGGGCGCCGTCCAGCAGGAGGCCGGGGTGGAGCTTGGAAACGATCATCAAAATTCCAAACACCACCGCCATGACTGCCAGGGCCAGCAGAACGATCTTCTGTAATCGGGTGCGCTCTTCTTCCATAACGTCCTCCTAATCAGGGCACTGGATTTCAAGGGAACACACTGGCTTGTTTCACAAAATCATCACGAACGTGCCGGCGGTGATGAGGGCGCCCCCCAGAATGGTCTTGGCGTCCACCTGCTCATGGAGCACCACAAAGGCCAGCACCAGGGAGATCACCACGCTGAACTTGTCCACCGGCACCACCTTGCTGGCGTCCCCCTGCTGGAGGGCGTAGTAATAGCACAGCCAGGAAAGACCCGTGGCCACCCCGGAGAGCACCAGAAACAGCCAGCTGCGCCCCGAAATATTGGAGATCTCTCCGATTTTTCCGGTGATGAGCACGATCCCCCAGGCCATCACCAGCACCACCAAGGTGCGGATGGCAGTGGCCAGATTGGAATTGACATTTTCAATGCCGATCTTGGCCAGGATAGACGTGAGGGCGGCAAACACCGCCGACAGCATGGCAAATACGAACCACATGATACCAACTCCCCGTTTGATTTATTTATCTCCGGGCCATCCCGAGGGACGGTCGTGGATCCCTGGTCGGTTGCGTTTCACTGGTACATTGGAGCGCGCTTTCTGCCGCCGGGAAGCCCCTTACTTCTCCCCCCGCAGCTCAATGATCCGGTCACGCAGCACAGCTGCGTACCATCCCACTCGGCTTCGCGGGCGGGAGCCCTGTCATTTCACCAACCGGCCGGAAGTGAATTCCGTCCGGTTCAAGGCTTTGCCTCCGGCAAAGCGCTTGTACGCCGGACTCCCGGCGGTTCGAGTCCGTGGCCCGAGTCTCCCGGTCCGGGAAGGAAGCTACTTTTCCCC